>JAMFST010000048.1 GCA_026225435.1 Labilithrix luteola | reverse complement strand
GAGGCCCTGGCGACCATCGAGAAGAAGATGATCGAGATCGTGAAGGCGAACAGCCCCTTCCGCCGGGAGGTCATGTCGCGAGAGGAGGCGCTCGAGACCTTCGGCAAGATGGGCGAGACCTTCAAGCAGGAGATCATCCGCGCCATCCCCGAGGGGGAGGAGATCTCGATCTACCGCCACGGCCGCGCCAACGACAACAGCGAGTGGTTCGACGTCTGCGAGGGGCCGCACGTCCCCACCACCGGGTACCTGAAGGCGGTGAAGCTGCAGAGCGTCGCCGGCGCGTACTGGCGTGGCGACGAGAAGAACCCGATGCTCCAGCGCATCTACGGCACCGCCTTCGCCACCAAGGAGGAGCTGGAGGCGCACCTGAAGAACCTCGAGGAGGCCAAGGCGCGCGACCACCGCAAGCTGGGCAAGGAGCTCGACCTCTTCCTGTTCGACCAGGTCAGCCCGGCGATGCCCTTCTTCTTGCCGAAGGGGGCGTTCGTCTACAACCGGATGGTTCAGTACATCCGCGGTCTGTACGAGGTGCACGGCTACGAGGAGGTCATCACCCCGCAGATCTTCGACCCGAAGCTGTTCCGCACCAGCGGCCACCTCGGCAACTACAACGAGAACATGTTCCGCGTGTGGACCGAGGATCAGCTCGGTCTGGACGAGAAGACCGCGGCGCAGCGGGCAGCCGCTCTCGCCAGCGGCGGGGCGGCGCAAGCGGCAGCAGACGTGCACAAGGAGCTGCAGGACGACAGCTTCGCCCTCAAGCCGATGAACTGCCCGAGCCACTGCATCATCTTCGGCTCGCGCCGCCGCAGCTACCGCGAGCTCCCCTGGCGCATGGCCGACTTCGGGCGCCTGCACCGTTACGAGCGCGGCGGCGTGGTCCACGGCCTGTCGCGCGTGCGCAGCTTCGCCCAGGACGACGGTCACATCTTCTGCACCGAGGAGCAGGTCGCCGGCGAGATCTCCGCGTTCATGGATCTGTTCCACGAGGTGTACGGCGCCTTCGGCTTCACCGACATCGACGTGAAGCTGGCGACCCGTCCGGAGAAGCGCATCGGGTCGGACGAGCTGTGGGACCGCTCGGAGAAGGCGCTCCAGGTCGGCCTCGAGCAGGCGGGGCTCTCCTTCGAGATCATCCCCGGCGAAGGCGCCTTCTACGGCCCCAAGATCGAGTTCCACGTGAAGGACGCGATCAAGCGGAGCTGGCAGGTCGGGACGATGCAGTACGATCCGAACCTCCCCGAGCGGTTCGATCTTTCGTACACCGGCGCCGACGGCCAGCCGCACCGGCCGGTCATGCTGCACCGCGCCGTCTTCGGGTCGCTGGAGCGCTTCTTCAGCGTCTATCTCGAGCACTGCGGCGGGAATTTCCCGACCTGGATCTCCCCGCGGCAGGTCATGGTCATCTCCGTCACCGAGGTGGCCAACGAGTACGCCAACAAGGTCCACCGGCAGCTGAAATCGCTGGGGTTCCGCGCAGATGTCGACGACGGGCAGGACAAGCTGGGCGCCAAGATCCGCAACGCGCGCCTCGCTCGCTACCCGTACCTCGCCGTCGTCGGCGTGAAGGAAGCGGAGAGCGAGGCGGTCGGCATCCGTTCCCGCGACAAGGGCGAGCTCGGGGCTCTTCCGCTCGCCGAGTTCATCGCTATGTTGACCGCCGACGCAAAAACTCCCCAATTAACTGGCCAGACACCCCGTTCGGCATAGACGGCGGCCCCCTCGGGGGCCATCATGCGCCGGTCCTGGGTGCCCGATTCACGGGCGAATGCCCGCGGACTCAGATCAATCCGGAGACTTTAAAAGTACACATGGCAATGGGCCGTCCCCGCTTCGATCCGCGCCAGCAGCAGCGCGGTTTCCAGATTCGAGTCAATCACCGCATCCGCGTCCCCGAGGTCCGAGTCATCGGATCCGACGGCGAGATGCTCGGCGTCCTCCAGACGCACGAGGCGCTGCGCCAGGCGCAGGCGGAGGGACTCGACCTGGTCGAAGTCAACCCCAAGGCCGATCCGCCCGTCTGCAAGATCCTCGACTTCGGAAAGTACAAGTACGAGGAGAAGAAGAAGGCCGGCGAGGCGAAGCGCAAGCAGACCGTCGTCGAGATCAAAGAGATCAAGATGCGTCCGAAGACGGACGATCACGACATCGCCTTCAAGACCAAGGCGGCGCGCCGCTTCCTCGAGGCGGGGCACAAGGTGAAGTTCACCGTGCGCTTCCGCGGTCGCGAGATCACCCACCCCGAGAAGGCGCAGGAGCAGCTGCAGCTCGTCATCCAGGGGACCGAGGAGCTGGCCAACGTCGAGTCGCGCATCATGATGGAGGCGCGCACCATGACGGTGCTCGTCGCGCCGAAGCCGGCGGTCATGCAGCGCGTCGCCCAGGCGAAGCTCGCGGCCGAGAAGCTCCGTCAGCAGGCGGAGAAGGAGGGCCGCGTCGTTCCGGAAGCCGAGGGGAGCCTCAGCGACGTCGAGGCGGAGCTCCAGGCGCGTGAAGAGGCGGAGGACGCCGAAGACGAGGCGGAAGATGCCGCGGAAGACGCGAAGGACGCGAAGTCGAAGGACAAGCCCAGCTGAGAAGCTGAAGCCTTGGATGACCAACGGCGAGACGGAACGCGGCGACGCGCTCCTCTCGCCGTTTCGCTTTTGTGGCTCACAGGCAAGTGACGTCACGAACCGTCGGTGCGTCGTGGAGCGGCTCTGCCCGTTTGACGACGGAGTCCGCCGAGGATAGCCCGATCGGGTGGACGCGCTCGCGGTCGACTATCGCCTGGACCCCGCGGCCGTCCGCCGTCGTGCGCGCGCAGTCGCCCTCCTGGGGAGCCTGGCGCTCATCGCTCCCGGGGCGCTGATCGCGGTGCTCGTCGCCGGACAGGGCGTGCTGCGCAACGGGCTGGTCGTGACGACGGCCCTGCTCCTTCTCCTCCTCGCGGTGGTACGGGCGGCGGTGACATACGGGCGTCTCGTCCGGCAGCTCGGTCGCTTCTCCGTCCGCGTGCAGGCTCGCCGCGGGAAGGCGGAGGCGGAAGCCGAGGCCGAGCAGGTTCTCGTCCTGCGCGCCGGCCAGCGCGCGATCGAGCTCCGCCCAGAGTCCATCGAGCGCCTCGTCGAGATCGCCGGTGCGCTTGGCGGGCTGCGCATGCGGATCGCAGACAGCGAGCTCCTGGATGTGCCGCCGCAGATCGACATACCGCGTGGGGGGGAAGGGTTTGCGGAGCTGGTGCGGGCGGTCACCGCCTTCGCTCCGGCGGCCCGCTTCGATCCCCCGCGCCGTCGACCGCCGATCCTCCGCTTCGCCCGCGGAGCCGCGGTGGTGGCCGCGCTCTTCTTCCTTCCGTTCATCGCGGTGGACTTCATCCATCGCTCGCGGCTCCTGGCCTACGGGGTGGCGCTGCTGGTGTTCGTCGTCGTGAGGGCGGCGCTGCGGCCAGCGGTGTGAGGTGAGCATGGCGAGCCCCTTCGCACGGGGCGCGCCAATGTCGTCGCCGCGACGTAGCCGCTGATCGGCGCCGGTCGCGCGGCTCGTTGCGCTGTCTCGGGACACCGCGCAGCTGTCCTGGACAGCACCGGCGGGCGCGTTCGCTCGCGCCCGTCGCTGGCATGCGCCTCGCTCTGCGCGGGCGCCATGAGAAGCGAGGCTCGCGTCGCAAGCGTCGTCGGTGTGCTGGGCGCGGTCCTCCTCGTCGCGTGCGAAGGGGAGCTCGGCGGCGTACCCGCGTCGGGGCTGTCGGTCGATCGCGCCATCGTGGTGACCGGGATCGCCGACGCCGCGCGCGATCCCTCGGTGGTGTACCTCGACGCCGGCGATGGCGAGGGATGCGCCGCCACCGTCGTCGCTCCCGCCGTCCTGCTCACGGCGCGTCGCTGCGTCGCGCACACCGCGAGCGATCCGACCTGTCCGGCCAGCGGCAGCAGCTCCGGCTCCACCCCCGCGAACGTCGGCGACCTGCGCCCCGCCTCGTCGCTCGCCGTGCACCTCGGAGACGCGGGACCGCTCGCACCCGTCGTCGCCCGCGGCGCGGCGATCGTCACCACCGGCGGCGACAGCCTGTGCGATCACGACCTCGCCTTCGTCGTCCTCGACGCCCCGCTCGCCGGCGTCCCGCCGCTGACGGTGAGCTCCGTCGGCGCGGCCAAGGGGCACGCGGTCCGCACGGTGGGCTACGGCGGCTCACCGGCGGCGCGGACGGTGCGCGACCACCTGACCGTGCTCGAGACGACGAGCCACGAGCTCGAGATCGGCGAGGCGAGCTGCGACGAGCTCCCGGGCGGACCGGCGCTCGACGACGCCAATGGCGCCATCGTCGGCGTCCGGTCGCGCAGCGCCGTCTCCTGCGTCGCCGACTCGGCCGCGGGCTCCGACGTCTACACGCGGGTCGATGCGTATACGGTCCTCTTCGCCAGCGCGCTCGACCAGGCGCGCGCCCTCGACGGCGACGCTGGCGTCTCCACCAAGGCGGACGCCGGACACAAGGCGCTCGAGGCCGACGTCGGCGGCGCCTGCCAGACCGCCGCCGACTGCGCCTCGGGCATCTGTGTCACCGACGACCCGGCTCGTTACTGCTCGCGCACCTGCGCCGGCACGGACAAGTGCCCCACCGGCTTCACCTGCCGCGCCGCCAGCGACGGCGCCGACTACTGCGCCTCCTCGTGAGCAAGCTCGCGAGCCACTTCCGTAAGTGGTTGCGGAAGTAGCCCCCTCGATCTGCGCCGAGATCTTCGTCGCGGGTGGGTGTCGATCTCCATAGGTGGGACCAAAGCGCGCGGGGCAGCGACGCTTTGTTGACACTCGATCAGCCGATCCATATGGTCGCCGTCGCCGGTGGGAAGAAGTGGCGGAAAGTGCCAAGTCAGACCAGGGAGCGGGAAAGCCCGCCGGCGCGAGGCTACGGACGACAACCCCCAAATCCTGAGCGTTTGAAGCGATTTCCATGTTCCGCGGACGCTACGAGCACACGATCGACGCGAAGGGGCGGACGAGCCTCCCCGCGCGCTATCGGGACGTGCTCACCAGCCTCGGGGACCGTCGCATCATCCTCACCAGCGCCCTCGAACCCTGCCTCGCTGCCTACACGCTCGCGGAGTGGACCTCCTTCGAAGAGAAGATCAGCAGGTTGCCGCAGTTCGACCGGAGCGTACAAAAACTGAAACGTATTTATGTGAGCGGCGCGGTGGAGTGCGAGGTCGACGATTCCGGTCGCATCCTCATCCCGCCCACCTTGCGTGAGTACGCGGGCCTGCAGAAGGACGTGCTCTGGGCCGGCACCGGGAAGTTCGCCGAGCTGTGGGACAAGAAGGCCTGGAAGGCTGCCTTCGAGACCACCGAGGACGACCGGCGGGACATCGCGGCGCGCATGGCGGAGCTCGGGCTCTGATGGCGCACATCGGACAGCTCGGACTCCCCGGCGTGGGCGAATCATCGCTCGAGTGGGAGTGGATCGAGGAAGTACACGAGGAGGCGACCGTGGAGACCTTCGTTCACGCGACGGTGATGAAGGACGAGGTCGTGGCGGCTCTCGGTCCGAAGGAAGGGGGCATCTACGTGGACGCCACCCTCGGCGGCGGCGGGCACACCGAGGCGATCCTGGAGGAAGCTCCGGGCGCGCGGGTCATCGCCTTCGACCGCGACCAGGTGGCCATCG
>JAMFST010000047.1 GCA_026225435.1 Labilithrix luteola | reverse complement strand
CCACGGCGGGTGCCGCCACAGCGAAAATGAGCCACGAGAGATCGGCGATAAATTGTCGGAAAGGCTGCAAAGCTAGGGAGCGGAGCGAAGCCGTACTTATGTACGACGGAGCGACTGCGACCGACGATTTGCGGCCTTTCCGGCAATTTATCGTCGGCCTCTCTTCTCAGGGGGTCGAGTCCGTCGTGTCGGACATGCCGGACGAGCTGGGCGCCGTCGGGTGACCGCCGCTGCCGCGACGACCACCGCCGCTACCAGCGCCGCGTCGCGTGCCCCCGGTGCGGCTCGCGCTGCGGCCCGTCGGGCTCTGCCCGTCGAGATACACCTGCGCCCCGGCGGCTCTCAGCGGCTCCCCGTCGTTGTCGAGGAATTGCCCTTCGGGGAAGTCGACCACCAGCCGCGATCCGCCGTCCGTGCCCCCCTCCACCTTGTACGTCGGCGACGCCGCGCCGCGCAGCTCGATGGTGAGCGCCAGATCGTGCCCGACCGGGCGGAGCCGCGCGCGGCTGACCGGCGTGTTGAAGTGCACCGTCACGAGCGCGTTCTCGTTGTTTCGCTCGGTCACGTGCGCCCCCTTGAGGAGGTAGGTGATCTGCCCGGCCGCCTTGTGCTCCTCGACCGGTACCGCATTGGTCAGCTGGACGAAGACGCGCGAGCCACCGTCGTCACGCATGGCGAACCCCGGATAGGTCGCCACCGAACCGGTCGTCGCCTTCGCCTTGCCGTGGCTGCGCGGAGGACGAGGCGCCGCGCCACCACCGCCCGTGTACCCGTGATGCCCGGCGAGGATCGCCTGGACCTCCGGCGAGTCGTGGGTGCCGTAGCTGTACCCGCTGAGCTGTCCGCCGCCCTTGCGCGCCGGCCCGCCGTTGCCCGGTCCACCGCTCGGAGCGCTCGCGCCCGTCGCGCTGCCCGGCGCTGCCGCCGCGCTGGCGGGAGCGGCTCCCGGAGCCTGGTTCGGCGAATCGGCGGGCGCGTCCTGCACGATGGTCGGTCCGCCCGGAGGAGGAGCCGATGCGCCCATGTTGTCCTGCGCGTACGCGGTGCCGCCGCTGACTGCCGCCGCCAGCAAGACCGTCACCGCCCCCGCGAGAGCCGCCGCGCGCCGATTCCTCTTCATGGCACGAGTAGACCATGACGGACCCCCGCTGCAAAATGGGCTGCAGGCCGCCTCCTCGGGGCGCGCTCGCCTCCGCTCTTGCCGCCGGGCCGGACCTGGGCCATAGCCCGGCACGATGGCCACTGCGACCGACAACCAGCTCCCCCCGACCGAAATCACGGCCCTCCTCGGCCGCGGCACCCGCTTCGAAGGGAAGCTGCACTTCGACGGCCGCGTGCGCGTCGACGGCTACTTCCAGGGCGAGATCAACAGCGACGACACGCTCATCATCGGCGACGGCGCCGAGGTCCACGCCGAGATCGAGGTGGCCACGGTCATCGTCCGCGGCGGCCAGGTGCACGGGAACATCCGCGCCCGCAACGCCATCGAGATCCACGCGCCCGGCAAGATGGTCGGCAACCTGCACTCCCCGTCGCTCTTCATCGACCGCGGCGTCGAGTTCCAGGGTAGCTGCCGCATGGACCCGATCGACGACAAGTCGACCTCGACCGCCAGCGCGGCGAGCGCTCCGGCGTCGGCCAAGGCGGTCCCGCCGGCCATCCCGCCCGCGCCGGTCGCTCCGGCCAGCGCGGCGGTTCCGCCGGCGGCTCCGAGCAAGTCTCAAGCGAGCGCGTGAACGAGCGGTTCGCCGCTGCGCTCCTCGCGGCCGGGCTCACCTGCGGCGGGGCGCTGCTGGCGGCGTGTGGCCTCGGCCGCCCCCCCTCGCCCGCCGTCGATGCTGGCGTTCCTCCCGTCCTCGACGGAGGGTCGGACACCGGCGCGCGGGCGACGTCGGCCGCGAGCACACCGCTCCCCTCCGCCGACGAGCTCACCCGGCTCGCCGAGGAGACCATCCGCGGTGGCCACGCCTCACGCGTCCACGACGGTCACGCCCCGTTCGAGGCGGCGCTCGATCTGCCGGAGGGCGGCTGCGGGCGCGTCGTGCTCGTCGCCGATCAGCCGGTCGTCGCCTTGACCGCGGACGCCACCGGCCCTCGCGGTGAGCCGGTCGACGCCGGCGCCCACGTGCTAGCGCTCGTACCGCCTGCCGGCCCCGTCTGCGGCGGCGTCACCGGCATCACGTTGAGCGTTTCCGGATCCGGCGACGTGCGCTGGACGACCGTCACGCGCTGACTTCCCGCCGGGCATCACGTCTTCGCCGGCTTGCCGCGACCGATGACCTTGGCCGAGGGTCGCGAGACGTGCCGGCTCTCGGCATCGAAGAAGCGCCAGGGTGCATCGGCGATCTCTCCGGCGTAGCCGACGCCGACCCGCGCGCTGGTCCCGATCTTCGGTCGACCGGCGACCCCTGCGGCACGCGCGTACAGCGAGACGGGCGACAGCGGATCTTCGCCCGTCACGTCGACCCCATCGTGCCGCCGGTCGACCCCGAGCGCACGCGTGAGCCGCCCGGGGCCGTCGCCGCGCAACCCCTCGGTGCCCGGACCGCTCACCAGCTCCACGCCGCGGACGAGGACCGCGTGCCCTGCCCCTTCGCGCAGGCAGGTCACGTTGAAGCACTCGTGCATGCCGTAGATGAAATACACGTACGCGTGCCCCGGTCCGAGGAACAGCGACCGCGTGCGCTTGGTCACCCCGAAGCGCGCGTGACACGCCAGGTCGCCGGGGCCGCGGTAGGCCTCGGTCTCGACGATGCGCCCCACCCTCGCGCCGCCTTCGTGAAGCACGCGGATCCGCGTGCCGATGAGCGCGCGGCCGACGATGCGGGCGTCCCGCGCGAAGAAGGAGCGGCCGAGCGCTGCTCCCTCTAGCTGCACGACTTCGAGCAGGAGTTGCTGCCGTAGTAGCAGCACCCCGTGTACTTGCCGCCGTTCCCCGTCTCGTTGGCGCAGCAGCTGCCCGCGCCGCCGAGGAGAATGTTGTAAGCGCAGCCCGACGAGCACT
>JAMFST010000489.1 GCA_026225435.1 Labilithrix luteola | reverse complement strand
GAAGCAGGCGAGTTCGGAAAAGAAGGCGAGATCGTCAAGGGCACCGTCGTCGCGGTTCTGCGCGACAACGTCGTCATCGACATCGGCGGCAAGAGCGAGGGCATCATCGCCCTCCACGAGTTCACCGACTCCACGCCCGAGGGGCAGCCCCCGGTCGCCGTTGGAGACGTCGTCGACGTCTACATCGAGAGCCGTGAGAACGACGACGGCCTTGTCACCCTCTCCAAGGAGAAGGCCGACAAGATGAAGGTCTGGGATGAGATCTCGAGCGCTTGCGAGCGTGACGAGCTCATCGAAGGGACCATCTCGCAGCGCGTGAAGGGCGGCCTCTCGGTCACCATCCGCGGCGGCGTGAAGGCCTTCCTCCCGGGCAGCCAGGTCGACCTCCGCCCGATCCGCAACCTCGACAAGCTGATCGGCCAGACCTACCAATTCAAGGTCATCAAGTTCAACAAAAAGCGCGGCAACATCGTGCTCTCGCGCCGCGTCCTTCTCGAGAAGGAACGCGATCAGATCAAGACCAAGACCCTCGAGACTCTCGAGGAGGGCAAGGTCGTGAAGGGCGTCATCAAGAACATCACCGAGTACGGCGCCTTCGTCGACCTCGGCGGGATCGATGGCCTGCTCCACATCACGGACATGAGCTGGGGTCGTGTCAACCACCCGAGCGAAGTGTTCCAGGTCGGCGACGAGGTCACAGTGAAGGTCCTCAAGTACAACGCCGAGACCGAGCGCGTTTCCCTCGGCCTGAAGCAGACCCAGGAAGATCCCTGGAGCCACGCCGAAGAGGCCTTCCCGCCGGGCAAGAAGGTCCACGGCAAGGTCATGTCGATCACCGACTACGGCGCCTTCGTGGAGCTGGAGCCGGGCGTCGAGGGTCTCATCCACGTCAGCGAGATGTCGTGGACCAAGAAGGTCAAGCACCCGTCCAAGTTCCTCGAGATCGGCCAGGAGCTCGATTGCCAGGTCCTCGAGGTCGACTCGAAGTCCAAGCGCATCTCGCTCGGCCTCAAGCAGCTCGAGCCCGATCCCTGGACTCTCTTCACCGAGAAGTACCACCCGGGCGACAAGATCGGCGGCAAGGTCAGGAGCCTCACCGACTACGGCGTCTTCATCGGCATCGAAGAAGGCGTGGACGGCATGGTCCACAAGTCCGACCTCTCCTGGACCGCCAAGGTGAACAACCCCGGCGACATGTTCCACAAGGGGGACGACGTCGAGGCGATCATCCTGTCGATCAACCACGACGAGAAGAAGGTCTCTCTCGGCGTCAAGCAGCTGTTCGACGACCCGTGGCCCACGATCTTCAGCGAGCTGCCCCCGGGCAAGGTCGTCGACGCGAAGGTCATCTCGCTCTGCGATTACGGCGTGTTCGTCCGTGTTCGCGACGGCATCGAGGCGCTCATTCCCCAGGGCGATCTGCTCCAGGGCAAGGACGCCGAGGGGAACGCCAAGGATCTCGAGATCGGTGACGACGTGAAGGCGGAAGTCGCCAACATCGACTCGCAGGATCGTCGGATCACCCTGTCGATGCGCATGGGCGAGGCGGCCACCGGCAACGTGGCTCCGCAGCGTCCGATGATGGGCGGCGGCGAGAAGCGCGAGTCGAAGGCGCCCGCCAATAGGAAGGGCGGCTCCAGCGACGAGGGCAAGGCGGCCGGCGGCACCATCGGCGAGCTGATCAAGCAGAAGCTGGGCGCCAAGCTCGGTCTCGGCGAGGAAGCGGCTCCGGCGGCGGAGCCGAAGGCCAAGAAGGCGAAGAAGGCCAAGGCGGCTGCAGCTGCCGAGACCACCGACGAGGCGCCCGCCTCCGAGGCGGCCGAAGCCTCCGCCAGCGAAGCGACCGACTCCACCGAGGAGTGAGGTTGCGACAACCTCGGGGGAGTGAGCTCCCCTGAGTGAAGGCGGCGACGCGCGGAAACGTGCGTCGCCGTTTTGCTTTTTGTACGTCGTGTCGCGTCCAGGGGCGGGGGTCGCGTGGCTCCCCGGAGAGCGCGCGCCGCCGTCTTCGTTTGCAGGGGGCGACGCGCTGACGTATGCGCTCGGGAATGAACCGTCTCCCCTCGCGCCTCTTCGCCTTGCTCGCCCTCGCCGCGCTCGCGCCGATGGCGGCTTGCGGCTCGGATGACGACGACACCACGTCGGCCACGGACGCCGGTACGGACAGCTCCACGGGGAGCGCGCAGGACAGTGGCAGCGGGCTCGACGCCACCAGCTCCGCCGACGCGGGCGGGCACACCGATTCGGGGACCACGCCGCTCGACGCCTCCAGCCAGGACGGCGCCACCTTCGACGCCGCGTCGAACCCCTGCACGCCGGTGAACGGCACGTACACGTTGAGCGGACCGGGGGCGGGCTCGGCGCAGCTGTGCCCCACCGCGACGGGGCTCGTCTGTCACTTCGCCACCGCGGCGGGGAGCTGTGCGCTCACCAGCCAGTGCGAGTCGGCCGATGGTGGGGCCGGCACCGGGTTCTTCGCCATCCCGACCGGCACGCTCGATGGGAACGACACGCTGACCTACAGCACGACCTACGCGATCCCCGTCGTCGGCGACTTCACCGCGGCCTGCTCGCTCAGCTTCACCAGCAACCAGACCGTCGCGACGCTCACCTGCTCGGGCAGCGTGGCGCTCGAGGGCTCGGTCTCTTGCAGCTACAGCGGCACCGACGGGCAGTAGTGAAGTACGATAAGCAGGGGGGATGAACCGGCGGCGAATCTTCTTCACGGTCTGCGCGCTGGCGATCATCGCCACTCTCGTCCTCGCGCGCGAGGTGCTGCTGCCGTTCGTCCTCGCGCTGGTCATCGCCTACGTGCTGCTCCCGCTGGTGCTGCGCGTGCAGCGCCCGCGGCTGCACCGGGCGGGGGCCATCCTCATCGTGTACATCGTGGTGCTGGGGAGCCTGGGGCTGTTTCTCCGGCTCTCGGCACCGCGCCTGGTGAGCGAAGTCTCCGCGCTCCGCACCGAGCTGCCGGTGCTGGCCGAGCACCTGCGCGACGACTGGGTGCCCAACCTGCAAGGGCGGCTGCGCGCGCTCGGGGTGATGCCGCCGCCCGAGCCGCCGCCGAAGGTGGTCGAGGCGATCACGCCGGCCATCACGGTGAAGCCCGAGGCGGACGGCTCGTTCGGCATCGACATCGGCAGCGGTCTCGAGGTCGAGCCGCGCCACCACGGCGGCTACCGGGTGGTCCCGGCGCACGAGGAGCCGGCTGACGGGATGGTCGGGCTCGATCCGCAGCGGATCATCGCCGACGCGGTGGGGCAGAGCGTGGAGTACGCGCAGAGCAACGCCCTCGAGCTGGCGCGCATGGCCCAGGGGGTCATCGTGGGGATCAGCCGGGCCATCTTCGTCTTTGGCATCACCCTGATGCTGGCGGCGTACCTGATGATCACCAAGGAGAAGATCCTCGCCTTCTTCCGCTCGCTGGTGAAGCCGGAGGACCGGCTCGCCTGGGATTCGCTGCTCGATCGTATCGACCGCGGGCTCTCCGGCGTGGTGCGTGGACAATTGATCATCTGCCTGATCAACGGCACCTTGAGCGCCATCGGCTTCGCGCTCTTCGGGCTGAAGTTCTGGCCCATCCTGGCGGTGGTCTCCACTGTGTTCTCGCTCGTGCCCATCTTCGGCTCGATCGCCAGCTCGGTGCCGGCGGTGCTGCTCGCCTTGACCCAGGGGCCGAGCACCGCGGTGCTGGTGCTCGCCTGGATCCTCGGCATCCACCAGCTGGAGGCGAACTTCCTCAACCCGAAGATCATGGGGGACCAGGCGCGCATCCACCCGGTGCTGGTGATCTTCTCGCTGCTGGTCGGCGAGCACTGGTTCCACGCCGTCGGGGCGCTGCTGGCCGTGCCGGTGATGAGCATCCTGCAGAGCCTCTTCCTGCATTTCCGCGAGCGGATCGACGGGCCCGAGGTCGAATCACAGCCGGACTGACGGGGGCGCCGCTGCCGTGGTACGAGACCCGGCGCGATGGCCAAATCGAAGAGGAAGTCCGCTGAAGAGATGCAGGCGGAGCTGCGCCAGCTGACCCGCCCGGACCCGGCGTCGGGCGCGCCGCCGGTCGACTTCAAGAAGGGGGCGATACGCGTCGCCCTCATCGTCGGCGTGGTGTGGATCATCTGCGGGGCGCTCAGCTCGTACACCCACTCGATCGCGCCGGTGGTCGTGGCCGGGGTGCTCACGGCCATCACCGCGGGCGGCGCCTGGTGGCTGGTGCGCTACGTGAACCGGCAGCAGGCGCTGGGGGCGATCCTCCAGGGCGCGGACACGGCCGAGGGGCGCGCCGAGGCGATGCGCAAGCTCGAGACCGACTTCAAGAAGGGGGACTCGCAGGCTCTCCTGGCGCGCGCGCAGCTCGAGATGCAGGAGGATCCGAAGAAGGCGCTGGCGACCCTCGAGTCGATCAACCTCGACAAGGTGATGGCGCCGGTCGCCGCCCAGGTGCGGGCGATGCGCGCGATGATCCACCT
>JAMFST010000488.1 GCA_026225435.1 Labilithrix luteola | reverse complement strand
GACCGAGCGAGCCGGCCACCGCCGTTCGCGCCAGCAGGTGCGCGCCGTCGGTGCGGTTCGACAGCGCGAGCGCCGCGCGGATCCGCTCCGCCAGCGACTCGGCGCGAGAGGCGTCGGCGCCGTGGAGCTGGAGGCGGAGCACGACGTTCCTGGCGCGCACGAGATCGAGGTGCACGCCGGTGAGCCGCACCTCGTCGAAGGTGCTGTACCCGAAGAAGCGCTCCTTCGACGTGCCGCGGATGAAGACCCCGTCGCGGCCGACGGCGATGGTCGACGCCTTGCGGAACCACACGGCCACGCCGACGAGCGCCGCGAAGTAAGCCGCGAGCGGCAGACCGTGCGCGGTGTCGCGGATCCACAGCCGGCCGGAGCTGGCGACGACGATGACCATCCCCAGGGAGAGCGCGGCCATGGCGAGCACCGCGCCCCTCGTTCGCCCGGTCACGGCGACGGCGAGGAAGGACGTCTCGCCCCGATCGACCGCCTGCGCTGCCTCGGTCGGCGCCACGTCTGGCAGCCGATCAAGAGCCCGCAGCAGGTACCGTCCGAGCTGCGCCACCACCGTGCCCAGGAGAGCGAGCGCCAGCGGGTAGCTGGTGTACATCGGCACGAACCACGACGGACTGCGCCACATCCCCTCGTCCTGCAGGGCGCCGGCCACCATGGGCGCGAGGAGGAGCGCCGGCGCCCAGGGGAGCAGCGTGCCGACGTTGGGATGGTGGCGGAAGAAGTCGCGCACCTTGATCACCGGATCGCGCGCGCTCCCCGGTGAGGCCCCGCGCGCCAGGCGAGCGGCGACGGCGATGGTCGCGAGGGTGGCCACGAGCAGGAAGAACGCGCTGAAGAGCGGCCCCACGAGCTGCGAGCCCATCGTCCGCAGGCAGGAGGCGTAGCGCCACATCGGCCCGTGGTACTGGATCGAGTAGATCCACCGCTCCGGCAGGTCGGACGCGACGAGCACCTCGACGCCGGTCATCGCCGCGAGCATCGCCGTCAGGCGCCTGCCTTCCCCCATCTCTGCAGGCCCCCTCTCTGCAGGATAGCGAGACGCGTCAACGCCGCCAGGATCACCCGCTCGCGCTCGTGAAAACCCGGACGAACTGCCGCGGCGCCTTCTTCGTGCGCAGACAGCGCGTAGCGGCGTCCATGTAGCAGACGGTGAACGCCTTCCTCGGCTGCCCGGTCGTGTTCACCCCGGAGCGGTGCCACAGGTGGTTGTGGATGAGGAGCACCTCGCCGGCCTTCGCCGGGAGCTTCACCACCCGCGGCTCCGCGTCGGCTGCTGCGACCTTCTCCGTCGGAACGACCCCGCCCATCGGCGTCGCCAGCCCGTCGCGATGCGAGCCGGGCAGCACCTCGACGCAGCCGGCGTCCTCCGGTGCATCGTCGAGCGCCGTCCACACCTGCAGCTGCGGATCGCGATCGAGCCCCCAGAATTTGCCGCCGTCCTGGTGAAACGGCAGATGCGTCCCGCCCTGCGCGCCCTTGTTCATCAAGAGCGCGCGGTACAGGACGACGTCCGGACCGATGACCGCGGCGGTCAGCTGGCGGAAGATCGCGTCGTTCACCCACGCCGAGAAGAGCGGATCTTTCTCCAGCTTCTCGATCTTGCGGTACGCGAGCGACGGACCCTGCCAGCCCTTGCCGTAGGTGAGGTCGTAGTAGGCGCCGGTGGTGGTGTCGTGCTGGAAGAAGAGGCCGGGGTAGACCACCTCGCCCAACATGACCTCGTCGGCGCGCGCGCGGAGCCCTTCGATCTGCTCGTCCGGGCACACCTTCCCGAGGCGCGCGTAGCCGTGCTCGCGGTAGTGCGCGATGGCGGTCGCCAGGTCCTCAGCGAGCATACGACGCGTCGGTTCCTTCGAGGGTCCGGTGCAGCTCGTCCACCCGCTTCATCGCGCTCTCGCCGGCCCGGTCATCGAGCCGACGTTTGCACCCGTCGATGCCGGCGTCGAGGTGGGCGACGGTCCCCGGTCCGAGGATGACCGAGTCGACGCCCTGGCGGTTGCCGGCGAAGGCGTAGGCCAGGTCGGTCAGCTTCATCCCCAGCTCCTCGGCCAGCAGCCGGTACGCGTTGGCCGCGTGGACCATCGGCGCCGACCAGTAACGCTTCTGGTACAGCTTGTTCCTGTCGAAGCGGCTCCCCTTGGTCGGCTCGGCGAGCTGCCCTTCGCCGAGCGCCTCGAGCAGGCGCGCGTCGGTGAGCAGGCCACCGGCGAGCGGGTTGTACACCGTGGTGTGCAGCCGGTACTTCGCCGCGAAGCGGAACCACTCCACGTCGAGCTGGCGCAGCAGCAGGTTGTACATGTGCTGGGCGATCTTCGGGCGCGGCATGGAGTGCGTGTCGGCCCAGTGGATCATCTCCAGCACCTGCCAGGAGGCGAAGTTGGACACCCCCCAGGCGCGCGCCTTCCCGCTCGCGAGCACGTCGTGCATCGCCCCCAGCGTCTCCTCGATGGGGGTCGCGTGGTCGGGGGTGTGGAGGTAATAAATGTCCAGATGATCGGTGCCGAGCCGCTCGAGGCTCTCGTCGATCGCCGCGAGGACGCGCGCCGGTGCCAGCCCCTCGGGCTTGCCCGGCTCGAGGCCGTAGCCGACCTTGCTGGCGATCTGGCAGGCGCGGCGCCGGCCGCCGAGGGCGCGACCGAGGATCCGCTCCGACTCCCCCTTGGCATAGGCGTTGGCGGTGTCGAAGAAGGTGACCCCCCGCTCGAGCGCGCGCTCGATGATGCGTACCGCCTCGTCTTCCTTGGTGCGGGCGCCGAAATTCATGCAGCCGATGGAGACGAGCGGCGACGCGTCGAGGGCCTTGGGTGCGCTCCAGGCATCGAGGGGGGAAGCGATCGACATGCCCAGGGTGTAGACCACCTCGCCGGAGCGCGGAAGCTTCGCTTATGATCGGCGGATGGCGACTTCGAGCGGCTCGGGCAAGCTGGGTATCGTGGTGGGCGGTGGTCCGGCGCCCGGGATCAACAGCGTCATCGCCGCGGCGACGACGCACGCGGCCAACGCCGGGGTGGAGGTCGTCGGCATCGTCGACGGCTACTCCTGGTTGATGAAGGGGGACACGGCGCACACCGTGCAGCTGGACGCGGCGAGCACCGAGTGGATCCACTTCCGCGGCGGCTCGCACCTCGGCATCGCGCGCGCCAACCCGACGAAGGACGCCGCGCTGCTGGAAGCGACGCTGCAGAGCCTCGAGACGCTCCACATCGACAAGCTGATCAGCATCGGCGGCGACGACACCTGCTTCTCGGCGCACAAGCTGGCCGAGCTCGCCGCGAAGAAGGGGCGCGCGCTCGCCGTCGTCCACGTCCCCAAGACGATCGACAACGACCTCGACCTGCCGCAGGACACCTTCACCTTCGGCTTCCAGACCGCGCGCCACGTCGGCGCCGGCATCACCGCCAACCTGATGGTCGACGCCAAGACCACCTCGCGCTGGTACTTCGTCGTCGCCATGGGGCGCAAGGCGGGGCACCTCGCGCTCGGCATCGGCAAGGCGGCGGGCGCGACGGTCACGCTCATCCCCGAGGAGCTCCCCAAGAACGTGCCGCTCAAGACGGTCGTCGACACCCTCGTCGCGTCCATCCAGAAGCGTCAGGCACAGGGGCGCTCGGACGGCGTCGCCGTGCTCGCCGAGGGGCTGGTCGAGTCGATCAACGAGGCCGATCTCGAGGGGCTCGCCGCCGCCGAGCGCGACGAGCACGGCCACATCCGCATCGCCGAGATCGACTTCGGCCGCATCATGAAGCAGGCGGTGCAGAGGCGCCTGGGCGAGCTGGGGATCAAGATCACCATCGTCTCCAAGGACATCGGCTACGAGCTGCGCTGCGCCGACCCGATCCCCTTCGACATGGAGTACACGCGCGACCTCGGCTACTGCGCGGCGCGCTTCATCCTGGACGGCGGCCGCTCCTCGCTCATCAGCATCCAGGACGGCGTCTTCGAGCCGATCCCCTTCGCCGACATCATGGACGCCGAGACCGGCCGCATGCGCGTCCGCATGGTCGACATCGCGAGCGACCGGTACAAGATCGCGCGCAGCTACATGCTGCGCTGAGGAGGAAGCCGGGAGGCGCTCAGCTTCCGCAGGAACAGCAGTACTGGCTGGTGCCGATCGCGTCGGCGCCGATGAGGCGACAGCCAGCGGGCGGATCCGGAGCCTCGCCGCTACCGAAGCCGCACGCGGCGGCGTATTCGTCCGGATCGCAGGTGTCGAAGCACTCGGAGCCGGCGGGGACCATGTCCTCCGGCAAGCACTGCGTCCCCTCGGAATCGTCGCTGAAGCAGGTCCCGACGATGCCGTCGCCGACCTCGCACTCGAGGAGCGCGCGGTGGGCGACGCACTGCACGCTCAGGTCGGCGTCGGCCTTCTCGAGGCCTGCGGGGATGGTGCACGCAGGGAGGTCGCCCGCGTCCAGGCCCGCTGCATCCGGCGACGTGCCGGCGTCCTCGTCCGCCGTGCCGAGCGTGACGTCGTCGTTGCTGCAAGCCGTGAGCAGCGACGCGGAGAGCGCGAGAGAGACGACGAGAGGTGCGGCGAGGGCGGCGGACAATCGAAGAACAGGGCCAAGCATGAAGACGTCCTGACTCCCGCGAGGCGGGATCGAGTGGGTGTGGGCGTGGGTTGGCCGCTCGCGCCCGATTCCGTCACCCGCTCAGCGAGAAAGATCACATCGAGGCACGCACGCCTCCTCGATCCGCGCGCGCATCGGAGACCGCGGGTGCTGCGTGAAGAAGGTGCACGCCGCCTGGCGCGCGTCGTCGGAGGGCGTCGCGTCGCAACGCGCCAGCACGCGAGCGGCCGCGCACTCCTCACCGAAGTGCCCGTGCGGGAAGGTCGCGTCGTGCTCGTCGAGCAGGTGCTGCGCGGTGGCGACGTCGTGGCGACGGATCGCCTCGTCGATGCTGCGGACCAGGCGCGCCTCGCTGGCGGTGTCTTCGCGGGCCGCCGCCATGGGCAGCTCCGTCACCGGCGCCGCGCCTTCGCTGGCCTTGCGCACCACGGTGCCCGCGGGGGCCGAGGCCACCGACGGAAGCGCCGGAGCCGACGCCGACTGCGGCACGGGCGGCGGCAGATCCTCCACCGGCGGGATCACCATCGACGACCCACGCGGTTGCGCCCAGGACGGGACCGACGACGGCGACGACTGCGCCGCCGAGGAGTGCGCCTGCGCCTGAGCGACGTCCTCGGGTGTACGCGTCCTCTGGACCACCGCGGTCGTCACCACGCCGACTGCGGTCACGCCGACGGCCAGCG
>JAMFST010000487.1 GCA_026225435.1 Labilithrix luteola | reverse complement strand
GCGCGAGGTGGCGCTCGACACCGAGGCGATCGAGCGGGTCATCGACGGTCCCAGCGCCATCCCGGCGATGCGCTTCGCCGACGCGCGGGTCGCACCGCCGATCGACGTCGCCCGCATCGTGCTGTCGTTCCGCGACGGGAGCCTGGTGCCGCTGAGCGCCGAGCGGCTGTCGCACCTGGAGACGGTCGACGTGTACGGCAAGATGCGGGTGTTCCTGCGCAAGAACGGCTGGCGCCCCGACGACGAGCGCGAGGCGCAGGAGAGCTGAGGCGGTGACGTACGCCGAGGCTGCGCCGCCGGCGGATCTGCGCCCCTTCGTGCGCGCGTTCTGGTGGCGGACCGAGGACGCGGAGGCGACCGCGCCGTTTCGCGTGCTGCCGGATGGGTGCGCCGATCTGCTGATCGATCTGCGCGACGAGGTGGCGAAGGACCGTCGACTGCGCTGGGTCGGGACGATGACCCGCGCGCGGCTCGTCGAGGCGTCGCCGGACGCGCGGGGCGTGCTCGTCGGGGTGCGCTTCGAGCCGGGAGCGCTGGCCGCCTTCGTGCGCGCGCCGCTCGCATCGATGACCGATGCCGACGTGCCCTTCGGCGCGCTGGATGCCCGCTTCGAAGCGCCGTTGCCCCTCGTCGCCAGCGGCGCGGATAGCGCGACCACGCTGGAGCAGGTCACCGCAGCGCTGCGCCGGGCGAGTCCCGCGAGCTCACCGCTCCTCCGGCTGTCCGCGGCGCTGCGAGCGACGGACACGGTCGATGATCTGCTCGCGCGCACCGGGTGGAGCGCGCGCACGCTGGAGCGGCGGTTCCACACGGCGCTCGGCGTCTCGCCGAAGGAGCACCTGCGCTACCTCCGCTTCGAGGCGGCGCTGGCCGAGCTTCGGCGGGGCGAGCGCTTCGCCGACCTCGCGCAGGCGACCGGGTACGCCGATCAGGCTCACTTCAGCCGCGAGTTCTCCCGCTTCGCCGGGCTCTCGCCGCGGGCGTATCGCGCCGAGCTGGCCGCGCGCTGACGGATTCGTTCAAGACCTGCCGGCCGGGCGCGGCTACACCGGCCGGATGCTGAAGAAAGCCACCGCCGTGTTGATCGTCGAGGCGATCGAGCCGTGCCTGCCGTTCTGGATCGCGCTCGGCCTCAAGAAGGTGAACGAGGTGCCGGACGGGGACAGTGGGCGGCTCGCCTTCGTCATCCTCGGGAACGAGTCGTTCGAGGTGATGTACCAGACGGCCGCGTCGGTCGCGAAGGACGCCGGGCCCGAGCTCGCCGGCTCCGCGGGCAAGACGCACCTGTTCGTCGAGGTCGACGCGCTCGACCCGATCAAGGTCGCGCTCGCCGATGCGCCGGTGTTCCTGGCCGAGCGGACGACGTTCTATGGCTCCAAGGAGATCGGGATCCGCGAGCCAGGCGGGCACTTCGTCACATTTGCCGCATTCGGCTAGAGTGACGCGGCCCTCATGCCGCAGCTCGTCCCTCTGTCCAAGAAGCGCGACGTCCAGCGCGATCCCCGCGCCGATGCCAAGTATCGCCAGCGCTTCCTCCCGACGACCCGCGCCGACATGGACGCGCGCGGCTGGGACCAGCTCGACATCCTGATGATCACCGGCGACGCCTACGTCGATCACTCGGCGTTCGGTCCGGTGCTCATCGCCCGCTTCCTCGAGGGGCGCGGCTACAAGGTGGGGATCATCGCCCAGCCGGACTGGCAGACGCCGGTGGACATCTCGCGCATGGGCGCGCCGCGGCTGTACGTGGGGATCAGCGCGGGCAACCTCGACTCGATGCTCAACAAGCTGACCGCGCAGAAGAAGACGCGCAGCGAGGACCAGTACTCGCCGGGCGGAGAGCCGAACCGGCGGCCCAATCGCGCCAGCCTGGTCTACGCGAACCTGGCGCGGCGGGCGTTCCCCGGTGTGCCCATCGTGCTCGGCGGGATCGAGGCGTCGCTGCGGCGGCTGGCGCACTACGACTACTGGTCCGACTCGGTGCGGCGCTCGATCCTGCTCGACGCCAAGGCGGACATCCTCGTCTTCGGGATGGGCGAGCGGCCGGCGTGGGAGATCGCGCGGCGGCTCGCCGCGGGGGAGAAGGCCGCCGACCTGACCGACATCCGCGGCACGGCGCACGTGAAGAAGAACCGGCGCGCGTGGGAGCCACTACTTGAGGACGCCACTCGCTTCGTCCGCGACGGCAAGCTGCTCGTCCTGCCGTCCTACGACGAGGCGTCGACGGACAAGGAGGCGTTCGCGCGAATGAGCCGCGCCTTCCAGTACGAGACCAACCCGCACAACGGGCGCCCGATGCTGCAGGTGCACGGCGACGAGGCGGTCTTCTTCAACCCGCCCGCGCTCCCGCTCGACGAGAGCGAGATGGACGGCCTCTACGATCTCCCCTTCGTGCGCGCGCCGCACCCCGAGTACACCGATCGCATCCCCGCCTTCGAGACGGTGAAGGACAGCATCGTCACGATGCGCGGCTGCTTCGGCGGCTGTACATTTTGCAGCATCACCGAGCACGAGGGGCGCATCATCCAGAGCCGCAGCGAGGGGAGCGTGCTGCGCGAGGTGCGGGCGCTCTCGCGCATGGACGGCTTCAAGGGGACCTTGAGCGATCTCGGCGGGCCCACCGCCAACATGTACAAGATGACCTGCAAGGACGAGGAGACGGAGAGCGCGTGTCGCCGCCTCTCCTGCGTCCATCCGGGCATCTGCGAGAACCTGGTGACCGACCACGCGCCGCTCATCCAGCTGATGAAGAAGGTGCGCGAGGAGCCGGGGATCAAGCGGGTGCTCATCGCCAGCGGCGTGCGCTACGACCTGGCGGAGCGGAGCCCGGAGTTCATCAGCGAGCTCGCCAAGCACCACACCGGCGGGCAGCTGTCCGTCGCGCCGGAGCACTCGAGCGACAAGGTGCTCGAGAAGATGAAGAAGCCGCCCATCAAGAGCTACGAGCGCTTCGTCGAGCAGTTCTGCAACGCCAGCGCCGAGGCGGGCAAGGAGCAGTACCTCGTCCCCTACTTCATCACCGGGCACCCCGGCGCGACGATGGACGACATGATCGATCTCGCCATCTACCTGAAGCAGCGCGATCTGCGCCCGCGGCAGGTGCAGGACTTCATCCCCACGCCGATGGCGATGGCGACGACCATGTTCCACACCGGGATCGATCCGCTGACGATGCAGCCGGTCTACACGGCGACGAATCTGCGCGAGAAGAAGCAGATGAAGGCGCTGCTGTTCTGGTGGGACGAGCAGCACTGGCCGCTCGCCCGCGAGGCGCTGAAGGCGGCGGGGCGCACCGATCTGATCGGTCGCGCGCCCGGCTGCCTCGTCCCGCCCGACTACGGCGTCACTGGTCCTTGGGCAAATGCACGTCCCGCCCAAGGGCGTGCTCCAGGCGGACCCGCGAAATCCGCACGTTCGTTCGGGCATTCAGCTCGTCGAGGCGGGCGCGGGTGAGCTCGGTCTCGGCGTCGGTGAGCGTCGTCGAGGTGCCGCGGCCGTTCTCGAACAGCTCGCGCTGCACGCGGTAGGCTTCCGTCGCGCTGGCGAGCTCGCGCTTGGTGGACTCGAGGGAGAAGTCCGCCTCGTGCACCGCCTGGTAGTCCTGCAGGACCTCGACGACCACGCTGTCGCGGTAGTTGCCGGCGGCGGCGGTGAGCGCGTCGGCCTGCGCTTGCAGGTCACGGCCGGTGGCGTTCTTGGTGAGCGCCGCGCTCGAGTCCCAGGTGAGCTGCGCGCCCAGGTCCCAGGTGCCGAGCCAGCTCTGCGACTGCGGGATCTCACGCGAGTTCGGGTTCCCCTCGATGCCGTCGGCGAAGGCCGACAAGCTCGGGACGACGCCGTTCTTCTGCGCGTCGGCGCGCTTGTGCAGCGACACCGCGTTGGCCTGGAGGCTCTTGATCTCGGGGCGCGTGGAGAGCGCCTCGGTGGTGAGCTGCGGGACGGCGCCGGGGAACGGCGGCGGCGGCGTGACCAGGTCCTCGCCGGGGACGAGCTTCTCGTCCGGCTTGGCGTGGATGGCGACGCGCACCTGCTCCTCGGCGAGCTCGGCGAAGTTCTTCGCGTGCACCACCTGCAGCTCGGCGGACGCCACGTTGGTCTCGGCGCGGAGCACGTCGGCCTTCGAGGCGTTCCCCGCCTGGAACTGGTTCTGCGCGTCGCCCAGGTGATTGCGCTCGTCCTGCAGCGCTTCCTCGGCGACCACCTCGGCGCCGATCGCCTGGAGCCACGAGTAGTACAGGATGCGTCCATCGGCGCCCGACTTGGCGCGGGCGGCGGCCTCGTCGAAGGCCGCGGCGTCGCGGGCGTTGAGCGCAGCGCCGTAGGTCTGCTGGATGGTGAGGAAGTAGTCGCTGATGGGGACCGCGAGGCTCGCCTGGAGGAGCCAGTTGTTCAGGATGATGGGGAAGGCGACCGCGCCGGTGGACGCGAGGCTGCCGACACCTCCGGTGAGCGGACCGGCCGTGGTCTGCGACGTGCCGACGAGCGAGCCGGGAAAGAGCGACGGCGGGGTGAAGTTGCTCAGACGCGTGTAGCGCGCGGTGCCGGTGAGGCGCGGGAGGAAGCTGGACCAGGCGGCGTCGACCTGCGCCGCAGCCGAGCGCAGGGTCTCGAGCGACTGCTTGGCGCTGTAGCTGGTGGTGGCGGCGCGGCGGCCCACGGTGGCGTTGTCGATGCCGCCGCTCTGCGCGGAGACGAGATCGCGTTGCGGCCTCTCGGCGGGGAGGTTCGTGTTGCCGTGCGGCGTCCCTTGCGGCCCGTTCCCTTGCGGCGATTCTCCGCCTACGGGGAGCTGCGTGGTCGGCGTGGCCGGCAGCGTCGACGGAGGCGCCGCCTGAGCGAGCGCCGCCGTCGCTGTCGCCACGGAGGCCAGCACGGTCGCGCACCCCACCAGGTGAGCGGGAGACGGAAGCGACGAGATCCTCTTGAAATGAGCGCGAGTCGGCATTGGGCGTCCCTTGGATGCGCTCGCGCTTTTACGCGTTGTCCTTCGCTTTGAAAACGCGCATCGCCTACGGTGAGACGGCGTGGAGGCCCGGGTGAGCGAGCTCGTAGTGGTATCGGCCGTGGATCTGCTGGCCGAGATCGAGCGGCTTTCGCACCAGG
>JAMFST010000486.1 GCA_026225435.1 Labilithrix luteola | reverse complement strand
GCTGGCCACCTGCTTGCCCCGCATCACGCGCAGACCGGCGGAGCGGTGCCCCGCCTCCTCGACCAGCTCGGGCTTGCCCATCCGCACCTTGGCGGAGAGCTCGGCGCCGCTGCGGAGGACGCACTCGGCCACCGTCGCGCCGCCCTTGGTGGCGCGTTCCACGATGCTGGCGCCCAGGGAAAGAAGCTCGTCGAGATCTCCGCGTCCGCTCATGGACGCGAGAGTAGGACGCCCCTACTCCGCCGTCAGGAAAGATTCGCGAGGAACTCGCCGATCTGCGGCAGCGGCAACACGTGATGCGCGAGCCCGGCGCGGACCACGGCGCCCGGCATGCCGTACACCACGGCGGTCTCCTGCGACTCGGCGATGACGGTTCCGCCCGCCTGCCGCACGAGGCGCGCCCCCTCGAGCCCGTCGTCCCCCATGCCGGTGAGGATGACGGCGATGGTGCGCTGCCCGATGTGCTGCGCGCAGCTCCGCAGCAGGCGATCGGCGCTGGGGACGAAGCGATCGTTGGGCGCCGGCGGGCCGACCTTGAGCACCAGCTCGGGCCCCTGGACGGTGATCTCCATGCATTGACGGCCGGGGCAGACGAAGCCGGAGCTGCGCGCGACCTTGTCGCCGTCCTGCGCCTCGGCGGTGCGCACGCGGCTGCGGCGATCGAGCCGCTCGGCGAAGGTGCGGGTGAACTTGTCCGGCATGTGCTGGGCGACGAGGAGCGCGGCCGACGTCCCCTGCGGGATGCGCCCGAAGAGGTCGAGCAGCGCCGTCGGCCCGCCCGTGGAGCTGGCGATGGCGATGACCTGCTTCGGGAGCAGGTACGACCGCGGCATCACCGGCGCTGCCTGAGAAGCAGCCGGCTCGTCGAAGCTGTTGTGGCTGGGCATCTGCCGCCGCGAGGGAGGAACCGGCGGCACGAAGGGGCCGCGCAGGGTGCGCAGGATCAGCACCTTGGCCAGGATCTGGTCGCGCACGTCGGCCGCTTCCGGCGCCACCTGGCGATCCGGCTTGGCGACGAAGTCCAGCGCGCCGAGCTCGAGCGCCTTGAAGACGTTCTCCTTCTGCGCGTAGCTCGACACCACGATCACCGGTGTAGGGAACTTCATCATCAGGATGCGCAGGAAGGTGAACCCGTCCATTCGCGGCATCTCGAGATCGAGCGTGATGACGTCCGGCTTGAGCAGCGAGACGAGGCGCAGCGCCTCCTCGCCGTCGGCTGCCTTGCCGACCACCTCCACGTCCTCCGAACCGTTGAACACGTCGGCGATGTTGCGGCGGTTGTACGCCGAATCATCGACCACGAGCAGGCGGAGACGCGGCGGTTTCATTCGCGAGGAGAGTCCGCGCGACCGAAGCCCTTCGGCTTGCGGTAGGCGAGGTCTTCCTTCAAGTGTAACAGCTCGAAGGCCGTCGAGACATTCAAGAGCGACTCGGAGTGACCGAGGAGCAGGACGCCGCCCGCGTGGAGGCGCTCGTGGAAGACGTCGATGGCCCGCTTTCGGGCGTGGGCGTCGAAGTAGATGAGCACGTTGCGGCAGAAGACGACGTCCGCCCGGCCGAGCAGGCGGGCCTTGTCGGCGTCGAGCAGGTTGTGCTGCCCGAAATGGCACATCGACTTGAGCAGCGGGTCCACGTGCACCCCGTCGGCGCGCTGGATGAAGAAGCGGTCGCGCAGCATCGGGTCGATGGCGCGGAACGACGAGGCGCCGTACACCCCCTTGCGCGCCGCGGCGATGCAGCGGCGAGACACGTCCGAGCCGTAGATCCGTACATTCTCCGGGCGGAACAGGTTCGACTGCTGCACCAGCATGGCGATGCTGTAGACCTCCTCGCCGGTGGAGCAGCCGGCGCTCCAGATCGACAGGTGCCCGCCGCGCGGCTTGGTCTGCTCCACCAGCATCGGGAGCAGCTCGTTCTTGAAGGAGCGGAGCTGGTAGTCCTCGCGGCAGAAGTAGGTCTCGTTGGTGGTGACGAGGTCGATCGCCTCGTCCCACTCGGCGGGCGCGCCGGGGGCGAAGCGCAGGTACTGGTAGTACTCGGCGAAGGTGGTCAACCCGAGCGCGCCCAGGCGCTCGCGCAGCCGGCGCTCGACGATGAAGCGCGACTCGAGCGAGAAATGCACGCCGATGCGCGAGCAGAACAGGTCGCGCAGGAGGCGGAACTCCTCGGGTTTGAGCCGGGCTTCGCTGCTGCCGAAGCCCGAGCGATCATGGGCGCTCACGCTGGTCTAGGTCCCTTCGCGGTCCCGCCCGCCACCGGTGCCACCGACCGCGCGGTAGGTGAGGGCACGGGTGATCGCCTCCTTCACCAGGGGGTCGCGCTCGTGCTCGAGGCGCTGGCGGAGCTTGGCGTCGTCGCTGCCCGGGGCGCGCGTCGCCAGGAGCTCGGCGGCGAAGCGGCGCACCTTCCAGTTGTCGTGATCGAGCGTCCGCTCGACGTACACCCAGGCGTCGGCGCCTCCGCTCTGCGCCAGCTCGGTGAGCGCCGCCTTCACCACGCCGTCGTCGGGGTGCAGCGCCGCGAGCGAGAGCGCCTCGGCGCGGTACTCTTCCCCGGCGCGGGCCACCGCCGCCACCGCCGCCGTGGCCACCGCCGGATCGGCGCTGGAGAGCCGGGTGAGCGCCTCGCGGTAGCCGCGCTCCGGATCGGCGTCGGCGAGCGCGCTCAGGGTCGCCGCGGCGAGGAACGAGTCGTCGGTGGAGGCGAGGAACGAGACCAGCGGCTCGGCGTGCCCCATCGCGGCGAGCGCCCGCACCGCGCCGATGACCACCTCGCGCTCCTCGTCGGCGAGCGCGAAGGCCACCGCCGCACGCGCCTCGTCGGGCGTGTCGTGACCGAGCGCGGCGAAGGTCTCGAGCGCCGCCCGTCGCGCCGCGGAGCTGCCGTGGACCAGCGAGGTGAGCGCCATCGCGCGCACTGTCTCGTCGGCGTGCTCGCCGGCGCGGATCAACGCCGCCGCCGCCCAACATCCAGCGGTGGCGCGGTGATCGGCGGAGGCCGACTCCTCCGCCGAGGTCATCGCCTGCATGCCGAGCTCGATCAACCGGCGCGCCGCCTCGCGGTGCAGCGGCGCGAGATCGAGCAAGGCGCTGGCCGCCGCCGCCGCGACCTGCGCGCTCGGATCGCTGACCAGCGCCGCGACCGTGGGGATGTCGTCCGGCGTGCCGATCTGCGCCAGCATCTTGAGAGCCAGCGCCCGCAGATCGGGGTTCGAATCGCGCAGCGCGCCGCGCAGATCGGCGGTGCCGGCCACCGGCGTCCCCCCGCTGCTCCCGGTGTTCGCCGGCGACAGAGCCGGCACCATCGACAGCGCCGCCGCGCGCACGTCCGAGGGGGCCTCGCGCGCCGCGACGATCATCGGCTCGATGGCCTGCTCGCCGAAGAGCCGCAGCCCGAGCTCGGCGCGCTCGAGCAGCCCTTCGTCACCGAGCGCCAGCGACAGGATGGCCACGTCCTGCGGATCACCGACCAGCCCGAGCAGCGCCAGCGCCGCGCTCTTCGCCCGCGGCGAGACCTGCTCTCCGCTGGCGACGGCGCGCAGGCGCAGGTGCTGCGGCCCGCCGATGGTGAGCACCTCGGCCGCGCGGCGCAGCGCAGGGGAGACCACGCCGTCCTCCTCCTCGAGCCGCCGGGTGAGCGCCTCGGCCGCCTCGCTCGCCAGGGTGGGCGAGGCGTCGCCGATGGCCCGCGCCAGCGCCTCGAGCGCCTCCGGGTTGTCGCTCCGCGCGGCGAAGGCGAGCGCGTGCCGCCGGGTGACCGCGTCGGCCAGCAGGGGCTGCAGCGAAGGCCAGTCGAGCTCCGCCTCGAGCCGGGTCAGCCCCTCGAGCGCCGCCAGCCGCACGAACAGCTCCCCCTCGTGCGCCGCGGCCACCAGCGCCTGGGTCGCCTTGGTGCGCGCCGTCTCTCCCGCCAGCGCTGCCACCGCCAGTGACTCGGCGGCCGTCGCGCGGACGTTGGTGTCCTCGTCCTTCAGCAGCTGGACCAGCTGGTCCACACCGCGCTCGTCGGGGATGCCGGCGAGCACCTCGGTCGCGAGCTTGCGCCCGTCGGCGTCGAGCCAGGCGAACGACTCGATGACCGGCGGCACCGCCTCCGAGCCGATCCCCACCAGGGCCTCCACCGCCGAGTTGCGCAGCCCGATGGCCCCGGCCTCGGCCAGCGCCCCGACCAGCAGCTCCACCACCGGCCCGCGCGGAACCAGCTGCGCGGCCGCCTCCGAGGCCTCCTTGCGCACCCGCCAGTCGTCGTCGGCCAGCGCGCGCACCAGCAGCGGAGGCGCCGCCTGTCCGGACAGCTCGCGCAGCTTCTGCACGGCGAGCCGCCGCACCTCCGGCTCGGGGGAGTCGAGCGCGGACTCGATCTCGCGGAAAAGATTGGCGGAAGCTCCCTCGGTCATCGCGGCGCCCTCGACTGCAACGACGGCGCGGGCTGGCTGGGCTTGAGCAGCCCCTGCGCGGCGAGCGGGTCGGTCAGCCCGCGGAACTTCGACACGTCGAGCACGAAGACGAGGCCGTTGCCGAAGCTGGTGACCCCGGCGATCCCGCGCGCGTCCTCCCCTCCGCCGAGGCTGGGGGCCGCCTGCACCTCGGTGCCGCCGGTGCCGAAGACCTCGGTGGCCGCGTCGACGACGAGCGCGACGAAGCGCTGCCCCACGTCCACCACCAGCCACTTGGTGCGCCGGGACGCAGGCGCCGCCGCCAGCCCGAAGCGACTGCGCAGATCCACCACCGGCACCACCTCGCCGCGATAGTCGGCCACGCCCATCACCGCCGCCGGCGCGCGCGGAAGCTCCACCACCGCCAGCGGGTTGGAGATCTCCCGCACCTGCCCGATGGGCACCGCGTACTGCACGTCGCCGACCACGAAGCCGACCATCGTCTTGGTCGGATCGTGCCGCAACCGCGCCGACATCCGCCTCATGAGGACCCCACGATGGGCCGGATGTCGATGAGCACGAGCACCCGGCCCTGCGAGCGCCCCACCCCGCCGATGTGCGCCGGCTGATCGCCGCCGAGCACCGCCGCTGGCTCGATGTCCGCGTCGGCCAGGCGATGCACCTGCACCACCTCGTCCACCCGCAACCCGATGACCTCGTCCTCGCCGGCGTGCACCAGGAGGATGCGCGCGCGCGTGTCGTCCTCGAGCGGCGGGTGGTGCATCCGCCGCCGCAGATCGAGCACCGTCACCAGCCGCCCGCGCACGCTCATCACCCCGACGATGTCGGCGGCCGCGCGCGGCACGTGGGTGATCGGCAGCGGCTTGAGGATCTCCGTGATCCAGGCGATCTCGACGGCGTACGCCTCCCCCGCGAGGGTGAACTCGAGGAACTCGACGCGGGTCGAGCCGTCGCCGGCACGCCCCTGCGCTCGTCCGAGCGATTCGTAGCGACGCCTCGTGAGCGAGCTGGCCATCAGTTGGCCGCCTGGCCGCTCGACTTCAGCGTGCCGGCGAGCAGGTGCCCGCCCTCGGCCCCGACGCTGCCACCGGCGCCGTGGAGGATCTCCTCGATGAGCGCGGGCGCATCGAGCACCAGCCCGACCCGCTGATCGCCGAGCTCGGTCGCGCCGGCGAAGCCCTTCACTTCCTGGATCTTCCGCCCCAGCGCCTTGATGACGATGTCCTGCTGCCCCACGAGCCGATCGACCACGAACCCCACTCTGCGTCCGCCCGACGACGCGATGACCACGAACTTCTTCCCCGACCCCACCGTGCGCACCCGCGTGCGACGCTGGAGCGAGAACAGCTTCTCCAGGCGGCACAGCGGCAGCGTGGCTCCGCGCTGCGTCGTCACCTCGCGCCCCTCGACCACGCGCACCTGGCTGTCGTCGAACACCACCGCCTCCTCGATGGAGGCGAGCGGCATGCAGTAGGTCTCGTCGGCCACCTCGAGGACGAGGACGCTGATGATGGCCAGCGTGATCGGCAAGGTGATGGTCACCTTCGTGCCGATCCCCACCTCGCTGGAGATGTCGACGATGCCGCCGAGCTTGCCGATGTTCGTCTTCACGACGTCCATCCCCACGCCGCGACCCGACAGGTTGTTCACGTGCTCGCGGGTGGTGAAGCCCGGTCGGAACACCAGCCCGAGCACCTCGCGCGAGGAGAGCTCGGCGGCCTCCTCGGGCGTGAGGATCCCCTTGCGGATCGCGCTGGCGATCAACACGTTGGGATCCATCCCCGCGCCGTCGTCCTCGATCTCGATGAGGACGTGGTTCCCCTTCTGGAAGGCGTTGAGCGCGATGGTGCCGACCGGCGGCTTGCCCACGCGCAGGCGATCGTCCCTCAGCTCGATCCCGTGATCGATCGCGTTGCGCATCATGTGCATCAGCGGGTCGGAGAGCTCCTCGACGATCAGCTTGTCGATCTCGGTCTCCGAGCCGGTGATGACCAGGTTGACCTCCTTGTCGGCCTCGCGGGAGATCTGGCGGACGATGCGGGCGAGCTTCTCGAACACCTGCCCGAGCGGCACCATGCGCACCTCGAGGATGCCGTTCTGCATCTGCACCAGGTGGCGCTCGAAGGTGCGCTGCAGCCGGTGCAGCTCGCCGGCCAGCTGGCGCAGATCGCTCCGCTGGCGGACCTTCTCGACGAGGCGGGTCATCCCGCCGCGCACGATAGACAGCTCGCCGACGATGTTCATCAGGTGATCGAGCTTGCGGATGTCGACGCGGACCGTCTGGCTGACCGAGCGGAGCGACAGCTCGCGGTTCCCGCCACCTCCGGCAGCGCCGCCGGCCGCACCGGGCGCCCCCGGCATCATCGAGTTGCTCGCCGCTCGGGGCGCGCGCGGCGCTTCCCCGGCAAGATCGCGCCCCGTGTCGGCCGCCGGCGGCGCCAGCGACGGCGGGTGCTGCGAGGGGAACGTCGGCATCCCCACCGTTCCCGGCGGAGGCGAAGGGGGGATCAGCGAGCCGCCATGGCCACCGTCGCTACCGCCGCCGCGGTGCGCGCGCTCGACCTCGTCGATGCGCACGTTCTGCCCGACGAGCGCGGTGCGCAGCACCTCGACGGCCACCTTGCTGGCGATGAGGATCTCGAGCTCGATGCTGTCGATGTCCCCCGCCGAGCCGGTGGGCAGGTAGGTGATGATCTCGCCGTGCGGCTTGGCCCGCGACTTCACCTCCTCGAGCGCCGAGTCGATGCTGGCGAGCGAGAACTGCGCGCGGATCCGGTAGAGCGAGAGCCCCGCCTGGATGTTTGTACGAAGTCGGTGCTCCTCGTACTCGGTGAGCACGCCGAGCAGGTTGGGATCGAGGTCGTAGGCCCCCTGGTTGGTCTGCCCG
>JAMFST010000485.1 GCA_026225435.1 Labilithrix luteola | reverse complement strand
GCTCTGGAGTCGCTCCCGCGCACGCATGCGACGAAGGACGTAGGCCCCTCCGTCCATGTCCGCGAAGATCGCTTCGAGGCTCGCGTTATCGTCCGCGAGGTCTCCGAGGATATCGTCGACCACGTCGATGGTCGGACACAGGATGTCGGCGCCCGTGTGGGCGACCACGCGGCAGTGATTCCCCTCGCTGACCACCATGAAGAAGCCGACCGCGCTGCCGGGCCGCGGCGCCCGCGAGAGCACGGCATGTGCGCCCTTGGTGCTGAGGGCGGCGAACAGCTCCTCGCGCTCGACTTCACGGAGCGAGCCTTCGAGGCCCATGCTCCGCGCTGCGTCCTGGAGCCACTGGATGAGCGCGAGGTGGTCGTTCGGAACCTGCTCGGACAGCGAGGCCGCGCCGAGTCCGAAGTTGGCGGCTGACAGGAGCGCTTCGAGCCCCTCCCGGAGCTTGCCCCACCTCCAGGTGACCGCGTTGTCGTCGAGCTTGATCACGCTCCGCCTGCCTCGGTCACGACGCCGCGGGCGACCCGGAGTCGACGCCAGAAGCGCGGCGCCCACGTCTCACCCAGCATGTTGCGCTCGGCCTCGATGAGGTCGCGGAATCGGGAGTCGACCCCCGAGAGGACGAGCGGGTGACCGTCCTCCACGATGCGGCCACCGTCGATGACCAGCACGCGCTCGAAGTCGAGGGCGTGACTGATGTCGTGGCTCACGAAGAGCATCGTCGCTCGCTGCAAGGCGATGCGGGCGTGGAGAGCGAGCCGCTTGCGCGTATCTCGCTCCAGCCCGCGGAATGCCTCGTCGAAGACGGCGAGCCGGATGTCCTTGCGGAGCAGGGCTCGCCCGAGCCGCAGCCGCTGTCCTTCACCGCCGGAGAGCAAGCGGCCGTCGGCGCCGACGGCGGTGTCGAGCCCGCGGTCCATCCCGTCCAGGACGCCGAGCAGGTCCGAAGCCTCGAGCGTCGCGAGCATGTCGCGCCTGACCGAACCGGCGGCCGCATACTCGAGATTCTCGAGGAAAGAGGTGTTCCAGATCTGCGCGGCGGGGTCCACCCAGGCGATGCTCTGGCGGAGCACGTCCATGCGCGCACGCGTCAGTGGGTGACCGTCGACCGCGGCCGTGCCCTCTGCGAGGTGGTGAAATCCGAGCGCCAGGCTGGCCAGCGTCGACTTGCCCGCGCCAGACGGCCCGACGATGGCGACGTGCTGACCCGGTGGAATGTACAGGCTGTCGATCTTCAGGAGAGTCTGTCCGCCGGCCACGATGCGGGCGTCGCGGATCTCGAGACTCACGCCCGGCGACTGGGAGGCCGGTTCTTCGTCGGACGGCGCGTGCGCGGCCGGCGCGGCGTACCGCGTGATCTCGAGGAGGCGGACGAAGGCGTTTCTCATCGGCGCGTAGCTCTGCCCGGCGCTGATGAGGAGCTGGATCGATCCGGGCAGCCGAAGCGCCCAGAACGCCACGAGGACGAAGACGCGCGGGTCGTTGGAGGACGCCACCTGGTTCCAGAAGATGGCTCCGATCCACAACGTGACGAGGAGCGCCTGCCAGGCTTCGAGCAGCCCTTGCAACCTCGCTTGTTTCAGGCCGGTGTCGCGCCACAGGACGAGCTCGCGGTTCTGCTCCGTGCGCAATAGCGCCTGGTAACCGTGGAGGCGAACCGGTCGGAAGCCGCGCAAGGCGTCGAGGAACAGGTTGAGCAGTCGGGCACCGTGGGCCTGAAAGCGCGTGTCGACCTCGCGAAACTGCGCGTTGGCGATGAACGCCGAGGCGGCCAGCGCTAGCGACCCGACGAGGACGATCGGGATGTTCCTCGCGTCGATGACGGCGAGCGCCGCCATCGTCGCCAGAAGGTCGAGCGTCGCGCGCCAGGTCGCGAAGACGAGCGGAGGGAACTGCCGACCGATCTCCAGCCCGTACGCGCGGTTCGCCAGATCGCCGGCGGGACGCGAGCGGACGAACGCATCGTCCACGCGCGGCAAGAGCTCGAACGTCAAAGCGCGCAGCTTCAGCTCCAGCTCGCGGCCGATGGCCCGGCCCGATACGGAGAGCAGCCCTTCGAGGCACGCGAGGATGGCGAACAAGCTGGTGACGATCGCGACGACCGCAGCGCGATGGCCGGGCGCGGCGAAGAGACGGGCGGCGTCCCAGGTCGCCGCGCGCAGGACCACCAGCTCGACGGCCGCCGCGCCCGCGGCGACGACGGTGGCCACGATGCTGGCGAGCGCCAGCACGCGCGCTTTCACGGAGAGAAGGGAGAACACGTCGTGCCAGATGCCGGCACGTGATTCACCGTCACGGAGCAGGACCTGAGCGGCGCTGCTCTCCGGTCGCAGGGATTGCCCGTGGCTCGTCCCGTTTCCGGTGGGAACCCAGAACTGCCGGTCGACCGCGAGGGCGACGCCGGCGTGGACGATCACCTCGTCGGGGCGGACCTCCCAGGACCAGAACGAGCTCGGCAGGCTCGCGGGCGACGCGAGCGCGGTGGAGTAGGTGCGCTCGAACAGCTCGAGGCGCCATCGCGCGTCGCGCGATCCGGCGGCGGCGTGGGCCTTCGCGACAACGCGCAGCGCCGCGTCGGCGGCGGCAATCTCCTCGGGTCGCTCCGTGCTCGCCATCCGCTCGGTGAGGGCGAGCGCCTGACGCGACGGGAGCAAGCGCGTGGCCCTCTCTGCCAGTGCCTCCCGGAACGCGCTGGTCAGGAACCAGTCGCGCCACTCCTCCGATGAAAAAGGCAGACTGACCCGGTGCAGCGACCGCTCGAGGTCGCTCCGCGAGACCCATGCGCGTCCGCGCGCGGGATCCATGATCTGAACCCAGCGGCCGACGACGCGCCACAGGGTCACGAAGTGCAGCGACAGCCCCTCGGTGCTGACCACGTAGACGGCGGGAAGGCGACCCTCCAGCCCTTCGAGGAACAGATCGTTCGGCAGGAGGTGCTGAACCACGTCGACACCGAGATCCGTTGCCAGATCTTCCAGGGCCTCGATCGAGGTTCCGTCGACGCTCGTCTGGCAGGCTTCGCGGAGCCGCTCGTAACTGGCGTCGACGCCGTAGCCCCGCAGGAAGCACGCGAGCGCGCCGACCCCGCAATCCATCATCGAGATCTGGAAGAACTCCGGCGCGAAGAAGGGGCGTCTCATGACCTTCGGTCAGTGGGTCGCGGCGACGACGGTGCTCGCAGGTGGAGGGGTCGTGGTCGGGGGTAACGGTCGTGCCGTCAGCGTCTGTCCGGCCATTCGCATCAGCAATCGCGCCGGCGAGATGCGCTCGGTGGCGACCTCCGCGGAGGCGACCAGGCCGTGGATGGCAGGTATCTGCGGGTTGACCGAGGAGACGGCCAGCTCGGCACGAACGAGCCCGTCACGCGGCTCGCTACCCAGCTCGCGGACGACGGCCTGGAGGGTGCCGTATTGCGTCCAAGGGAAGTTGTCGACGCGCACGATCGCGATCTGCCCCGGTCGAACCCTGCCCACGGCGTCACCCGGCTCGAAGTAGGCGACGATTCTCACCTCGCCCGCCGGCAGCAATGTCCCCAGTCGCGTGGCCGACGTGACCGTCATGCCCGGCGTGCAGCTGACCACGTCGGCGAGAGCTCCCGACGTGCGGGCGCGGAGGATACGGCGCTCGACCTCGTTCTCCAGCGTTCGCAGGTGCGCCTCGCTGACCGCCACGGCGTTCCGTGCCTGCACGATGGACGTGGCGAGCGCCGAGATGCCAATGAGCCGGTCCTGCAGGGTCATGTTCGCTGTCGAGGTGTCGAGCGCTGCCTGCCGGGACGAGACGCGCGCTTGTAGGCGCTGCGCCTCGGCCTCGGACTGGGAGCGCAGGCTGTCGATCTTGGAGGCCAGCTCCGCCTTCGCCAGCTGGGAGATGACCTCGTTCTGCTGGCGACTCAGCTCGGAGGTCGCCAGTCCGGCAGCGACCT
>JAMFST010000046.1 GCA_026225435.1 Labilithrix luteola | reverse complement strand
GATCCAAACACGACCCGCGTTTCCCGCAGCAAAGCTGACGCTCGCGCCGACGTCTACACCGTTGGCGCCGCGACTGATCTCTCGAACTGACTTCCCCTCCATCACAACGATGCTTCGCGACGATCCGAACCAGACGCGCCCCTGTGCGTCCGCGAGGTAGGTGACGACACCGGCGTATCCGCTGGCAGCGACGACCCCCTCGACGAGGAGCCCGGAGAGACGGAGATCGCCGGCCGCTCCGTAGGAGCGACGAGCCACGCCGGTGAGCTCGCGCATCGCGGCGGACGAGAGCGGCCGATCGGCCGCGTGCGCCACGCCGTGTGCGACGGCGGCGAGCTCGGCGAGATCCGCGGTGTACGTCGCGAGCGCGAACTCGACGGCGTCGGTGCGCAGCTCGCGGATCTCCTGCACGACCCGGAGCGCCGCGCTCGCGAGGCGGTGGAGCCCCTGGGCACGCGCCTCGTGGGCGGCGCGCAGCACCTCCGCCTGCACCACCGCACCTGCGGCGATGGCCCCACCCGCAATGACCTGCGCGACCGCAGCGAGCGCGAGGCGGGCGGCGCGCACCTGCCCGGCGGAGAACGTCGCGCCTTCCTCGACGGGCGCGACCCGCGCCTCTGTGCTCACGGCCGGCGCAGCGGCGTCCGCGACGACGAGCGGAAGGGCGCTGGCGACGGCGAGGACGTGGAGACAGCGCGGCGAGAGGAGACACGTGCAGCTCGCGTCGGCCTGCGCCGCGAGCACCGCGGACGGATGGCGCAACGTCACCGTCTCGCCGGTCTCGGTCCGCACCGTCGTGTCCGCCGCGCTTGCCGTCCACGTCCACGCGTCGGCGAGGCGCGGTGTGGCGTCGAGCTTCTTCGTCAGGCGCGCCGGTGCCGCGGAGACGATCGCCGCCAGGGCCGCCGCTTCGATGGTCGGGCGCGCGGTCACTTGATCTGCTCCGCGACCCAGCGCGCCAGCTCGAGAGGGGTGAGCGCGGCGACGGGCATGCCGGCTCCGACGACGAGCTCGGCGATCGCGCGCTGGTAGGTGGGCACGCCCCTCTCGTCGAGCGCGGCCAGGCCGAGGGGTCGCGCTCCGCTCTCGACGATCTCGCGCACCTCGCCGAGGAGCGCGCCGACCGAGCCGCCTTCTTCGAAGTCGCTCACGACGACGACGAGCGACCGCGCCGGCACCTTGAGCAGCCCGCGCGCGTAGCGAAGCGCACGCCCGATGTCGGTGCCTCCTCCGACCGAGATCTCGAGCAGGAGACCGAGCGGATCGTCCACGCGGCTGGTGAGATCGATGACGCGGTCGTTGAAGGCCACGAAGCTGACGGTGAGCGCCGGGAGCGCGCCGAGGATGGCCGCCATCAGCGCGCTGTGGATGACCGAGGCTTCCATCGAGCCGGAGACGTCGACGACGAGCACGAGGTGCCAGTCGAGCGAACGGCGCGCGCGCGTCTTGAAGAGGAAGCGCTCGGGCGCGAGGTGCACGCCGCCCTCCTCGCCGCGGCGGACGGCGCCGGCGCGCCGCAGGCTGGCGGCGACGGTGCGGCGCAGATCGAGCGGCCCGATGGCGCGACGGGTGACGCGCGGTGTGGCCAGGCCGGTCAGCGCCGGGCGCACGCGGGTGGACAGAGCGTCGACGAGCGCGGCGACGATGCGGTCGATCAACCGTCGCAAGCGCGCCAGGTGCTGCTCGGGCAGGCCGCCCTTGAGGGCGAGGACCGATTCGAGCAGCTCGATCGACGGGGTAACCGTGTCCGGATCGAGCTCCATCGCGGCGGCGGCACGCCCCCGCTCCGCGGCGCGACCGAGCACCTCCTCGCGCACCTCGGCGCCGAAGAGCGCCTCCAGCTCGGTCGACCACTCGCGCACCGTGGGGAACGCCGAGGCCTGACCGCCGCCGGCGTCGCGACGGGAGCCCTCGCCGTGACCGCGCCCGTACAGCTCCTCGAGGGCGAGGTTCACGCGCAAGGCGCCGGGCGAGAGCTTCTCGCTCTCCCGACCGAGGAGCAGCCGCCAGCGGTCGCGTGGCGACAGCGTGTGCCCGGACGTGGAGGTGACGGCGAGCGACTCGAGATCGCTCCCGGTGGCGCCGCTCGCTGGCGCTTGCGTGACATCGTTACCAGCGAGCACGAGCCCGCTCCCCGCGAGCGCCGCATGCGCGGTCCGGTCCGCCGCCGCCCAGAGGGCGACGAGCGCCGGCGGATCCTCCGAGTCCACATCGAGGCGACCCGCTCGCGGATCGTCGGCATCGGGCAGCCGCTGGGAGAGCACGGCGAGCAAGCGATCGCGCGCCGAGGTGGACAGCACGTCGAACCCACCCCGGAGCGCGGCGACGCGACGGAGAAAGTCCTCGTCCGTGAGCGCCTCGACGCGCCCCATGACCGGATCGAGCGCGGTCGGATCCGCCTCGAGGAGCGGGCCGGCCAGGGTCATCGCGCCCGCCACGCGCGGCGTGAGGAGCGGCGGCGCCGAGCCGTCGATCCACGAACCGAACGCGGTGCCCAGCGCCGCGGGCGAGCGCTGGGCGAAGAGCGCGAGCGCCGCCGACGCGGCACCTTGCATGAAGGGTCCGGCGTCGCGGGCGAGCTGCTCCATCGTCCAGAAGAGTCGCCCCGCGCCCAGTCCTCCGTCGGCGTCGTCGCTGTCCTCGCGCAGGCGGGCGATCTCGACCAGCGCGTGTGCATCCTCGGCGCGCGTCGACCCGGCGAGCCCCTCGACGGCGCGGATGGCGGCGGTGACCAGCTCCGCGGCGCGCGCCTCTGGAGGCAAGACGAACACGGGAAACCCGGCGACCGGCTCGGTGGGCAGACCTGGAACATGGCCGCGGGCGATCCGCTGGAGCAGGGCGTGCGCGCGCACCAGCTCGGCGAGTCCGGCCTCCGCCACGAAGGGCCCCATCAGCGCGACCAGCCCTTCGCGCGTGAGCTCGACGAGCCCGCACGCGGCCGCCGCCTCCAGGAGATCGAGACGCGCTCCCGCGTCGAGCTGATCCTCGGCCGCGAGCCGCGCCTCCTTCGCGCGCAAGGATCCTTCCGCGGCTTGCGCCAGCGTCACCCCGCGAAG
>JAMFST010000045.1 GCA_026225435.1 Labilithrix luteola | reverse complement strand
CGACCCGGCCGAGCTGGTGCCGATGGAGGAGGTGGAACGTCGTTATATCCTGCGTGTCCTCGAGGCCGTCGGCGGCAACAAGACCGCGGCGGCGCGCATCCTCGGGATCGAGCGCAAGACGCTCTACCGCAAGCTGGATCGGTGGGAAGAGCCGCGCGGCGACGGCTCGAGCTGACCGTGTCCGAAGGGGGCACCGTGTCGTTGCGACACGCCTCTCGATGCATGGCGCACGGCCTTCGCGGCGCGATCTCGCCTGGTACGGCCGCTGCACTCGCGGCGACGCATGACCGAACGATTCGAGGTGCTCGTCGCCGAGGACGACGCCGACATGAGGACCCTCGTGGCCGACTGCCTGCGCAAGGAGGGCTACACGGTGAAGGAGGTCCCCTCCGGAGCCGAGCTGCTCATCTGGATCGCCATGACCAGGCGCAGCGATGGCGTCACGAACCTCCCCGACCTCATCGTCTCCGACATTCGCATGCCGTCGATGAGCGGTCTGCAGATGCTCCGGGTGATTCGCGAGGCGCACTGGCCGACGCCGGTGATCTTGATGACCGCCTTCGGCGACAGCGCGACCCGGCAGGCGGCCGAGGCGCTGGGCGCGGTGCTGCTCGACAAGCCGCTGCAGATGGCCACGCTGCGTGAGCACGCGCGGCGTCTGCTCGCAGCCCCTCGTCCTGGTGTCGTTTCAGGTGTAGAGCCCTCGCCATGACGACGAAGCTCACCGCACTCGCCCTGGTGATGACGGCGCTCGGCAGCGGCGCCTGCGTGCCCACCGCGAAGTACGACCTGGCGGTCAAGGACGCGCAGCAGGCGCACGCCGCGGATCAGCAGCACTCGGCCGAGCTGGCGGCCGCGCAGGCGGAGGTGGCCAAGCTGAACGGGCAGATCACCGAGCTCACCGCGCGCATCGCCGATCGCGAGGCGGCGCTGGCGACGGCGCAGGGGAGCGCGCGGGATCTGCAGAAGAAGATCGACGACGCGATCGCCGAGAACAACCAGCTGCGCGCGGAGCTGGCGCGGCTGGGGAAGAACGCCGACGCGCTGCTCGCGGAGAAGGGCTCGCTCTCCGGCGCGCTCGCCGACGCCAAGGCGCGCCTCGAGGAGCTGCGCAAGGCGCAGGCGGCCTCCGACGCGCGGGCGGCGCTGTTCCGCCAGCTGGCGCTCAAGTTCCAGAAGATGATCGACGCCGGGCAGCTCAAGGTGGTGCTGCGCAACGGGCGCATGGTGCTGCAGCTGTCCAACGACGTGCTCTTCGACTCGGGCAAGACGGTGGTGAAGGTGGAGGGGAAGCAGGCGCTGGCGCAGGTGGCGACGGTGCTGCGGACGCTGGCCGACCGTCACTTCCAGGTGGCCGGGGATACCGACAACAAGCCGATCGAGACGTCGCAGTTCCCCTCGAACTGGGAGCTGTCGACCCGGCGCGCGGTGGAGGTGGTGCACTTCCTCGTCGCCCAGCAGATGCGCCCCGACCTGCTGTCGGCCGCGGGCTACGGCGAGTTCGACCCCATCGCCAGCAACGACACGCCCGACGGACGCGCGAAGAACCGGCGCATCGAGATCTCGCTGCAGCCCAACATCGACGAGCTGGTCTCGCTCCCGGCGGGCAGCTGAGAGCGGACCTGAAAGCTACCTCGCGGACGGGGCGGTCTTCGGTGTCGCGAAGGCCGCCACGGCGACGAGGGTGAGCGAGAGCCAGAGCAGGTCCGCGGTGAACAGGTGGAGCATCTGCACCGGGATGGGCGCGAGAAGCCCGAGGTTCACCAGGCCGAGCGTCCACTGCACCAGCGCGAAGGTCAGCGCGGCGCGCGACGCCATCTGCGCCAGCGGCGAGGGGCGCAGCTTCTCCACGATCGGCGGGCAGACGAAGATGACGATGACCGCGATCGTCGCCAGCACCGGGTGCCAGATGCGCAGGCGGACGAAGAGCGGCGCGGCGTCGGCGCGATCGAGGGCGATGCCGGCGGCGATCGAGTCGACCTTGTAGAGCGTGTCGCCGAGCGCGTTGATGGCGCCCATCGAGCCGACGACCAGCAAGCTGGCGAGCGGGAGGAGCGCGGCGATGCGCAGGCCGCGGCTGGTCCCGCGGAAGACGAGCGCCTCCACGCCGAGGCTGCGGCGCGTGCACACCACGGTGGTGCCGAGGGCGGAGAGGAGGAGGAAGGTGCTGACCAGGTGCAGGCCGACGGCGACGCCGTGGGACGCCGAGGGATCCATCGCCACCAGCCGCGCCAGCACGATGAAGCCGCCGATGAGCGCCTCGACGCCGACCATGCCGAGCGCCCACCAGCTGGCGGCGCGCGCCGGGTGGCCGGCGGCGAACGAGCGGCAGCAGGCGACGACCAGCGCGACGCCGAGGAGGACGACCAGGCCGCTGGTGACGCGGTGGGAGAGCTCGATGAGGAGCGCGACGGACCGCGCCTGCGGGATGACCTCGCCGTTGCAGAGCGGCCAGTGGCTGCCGCAGCCGGCGCCCGACCCGGTGGCGCGGACGAAGCCGCCCCAGACGATGACCACCAGGTTGGCGATCAGCACCCCGAGCGCGAAGCGTGACGCGCCGTTACTCGATGCGGATGAGGTGTCGAGTGCGTCCGTGGTGGGTGAGCCGGTGGCCATCATCGAGATGCCTCTATAGGACCAACCGTCCCGCGCGGCATGCTTGAGTCGCAAATCGAACACGGCTCTAGGGCAACGCGTCATCCACGCGGCGAGCGCGCGAGGTAAGCCAGAAGACGGAAGCCCCGGTGCGCCCGCTCTTTCCCCCCTGGTCCGACACGCTCCTCCGCGTCTGCGCGGCGACTGTGCTGCTCGGCGCAGGTGCGGCCATCGCCGTGCCCATGATGTACGTCCGTACACCGTACGGGACGGGGCAAGCGAACCCGCTGGTGCAGCCGCTGAAGTTCGACCACCGGCACCACGTGCGAGACGACGGGATCGACTGCTTCTTCTGCCACGGTGACGCGCGGCGCTCGCCGTCCGCGGGCGTGCCGCCGACCGAGGTGTGCATGGGCTGCCACGGGAACCTGTGGGGCAAGAGCCCGGAGCTGACCCTGTTGCGCGAGAAGCACGCGGCGAACGAGCCGGTGGCCTGGCAGCGGGTGAACGGCTTGCCGCACCACGTGTACTTCCCCCACGACGTGCACGTGAAGAAGGGGGTCGGCTGCGTGAGCTGCCACGGGCGCGTCGATCTGATGGGGCAGGTGTTCCAGGCGGAGCCGCTGACCATGGAGTTCTGTCTCGAGTGCCACCGCGATCCGGCGCTGCGCCTCCGGCCGCCGTCCGAGGTGACGAACATGGAGTGGCAGCCGCCCAGCGATGCGAAGGAGGCCCGCGCTCTCGGCCAGCAGCTGATGCGCGACAACCAGGTGCACGCGCCCGTCGAGTGCTCGGAGTGCCACCGATGACCGCGCGGACGTGGAGCTCGCTGGCCGATCTGGTGCGCGATCCGTCGCTCCTGCACGACGGGGAGCTGGCGCCGATGCCGACCTCGGGGCCCCTTCCGCCGCTGTCGCCGAGCGCGCGTGACCAGCGCGACGCCGACAAGCCGGTGTCGACCAGCCGGCGCGGGCTGCTCCAGGGGATCGGCGGGTTGTTCGCGGCGAGCTCGCTGGCGGCGTGCACCCGCGCGCCCAAGGAGAAGATCCTTCCGTACAACCAGACGCCCCCGGAGATGATCCCGGGGGTGCCGACCACCTACGCGACCACCGTGGAGCGCGACGGCTACGCCCGCGGGGTGCTCGTTCAATTGTACGACGGGCGGCCGGTGAAGATCGAGGGGAACCCGGACCACCCGGCGAGCCTGGGGTCGACCTCGGCGCTGGAGCAGGCGGAGATCTGGCGGCTGTACGATCCGGATCGCTCGCGCGAGGTGCTCTCGCAGGGGCAGCCGGCGCCGTACGCGGCGATGTGGCGGGAGCTGGCGGCGCGGCTCGGCTCGAGCCCGCGTGGAAAAAGGGTGCACGTGCTCCTGCCGGCGACCTCGTCGCGGCTGATGAACGATGCGATCGCCGCGCTCTCGGCGGCGCTGCCCGAGCTGTCGGTCCACTTCGCCAGCTACGCCTCGCCGCGGGCGACGTGGGAGGCGGGCTCCTTGCTCTACGGCGAGGCGCGCGAGCTCGACGTGGATCTCGCCGGGGCGCGGGTCATCGCGGCCTTCGACTCCGATCTGATCCAGCAAGGGCCGGCGGCGCTGGTGCACCAGCGGGCCTTCGCGGCGGGGCGCACGCTCGCCAATCCGCACGCAGGGATGAACCGACTGTACGTCGTCGAGCCGGAGCTGACGGTCACCGGATCGAACGCCGACCACCGGCTGGCTGTGCGGCGCGCGCAGGTGCCGGTGCTGCTCGCCGCGCTCGGCGTCGCGCTCGGGCGGAGCGGGCTCACGCTTCCTCCGGATCTGGCGCAGGCGCTCACCAAGCTCTCCACGGTCGCGCCGCTCCCGCCGGAGCAGACGCGCTTCCTCGAGGCGCTGGCGAAGGATCTCCTCGCGCAGCGCGCCGGCGCGGTCATCTCCGTCGGGCCGACGCAACCGGCGGCGGCCCAGGCGCTGGGACACCTGCTCGGCCGGATGCTCGGCGACCGCGCGCTGGCGCGAGTGTCGCCGGTGCTCGGCGCGGGGAAGTCGAGCCACGATCTGGCGGCGCTCACCGGGGCGATGACCCGCGGCGAGGTCGACACGCTGCTCGTCCTCGGCGGCAACCCGGCCTATGCCTCGCCGGCGGAGCAGGGTTTCGCCGCGGCGCTCGCCCGCGTCCCCTTCACGGTGCACCTGGCGGCGTACGTCGACGAGACGGCGAGCGGCTGCCGCTGGGTCGTCCCCGAGGCGCACCCCTTCGAGACCTGGCGCGACGGCGCCGCGTACGACGGCACCTGGTCGATCGCGCAGCCGGTGCTGCAGCCGCTCACCGGCGGGCGCACCGCGCTGGAGCTGCTCACCGAGCTGACCGACCTGGCCACCGGCGCGGCGTCGCCTGCGACGATCGCCGAGCGGACGTCCGTCTCGTCGCCGGCGCTGGCGAAGCTGAAGACTCTCGCCGGGTCCGGCTGGTCGCACGCGCTCGTCCGCGGTGTCGCCTCGGGGCCGACGGCCATCGATCGCGCCCCCATCTCGGCGGACCGCCT
>JAMFST010000484.1 GCA_026225435.1 Labilithrix luteola | reverse complement strand
TTCATGGAGGCGCTCAAAGCCACGCTCTCCGAGGAAGTCCTGCGCGTCCGGTTGATGGGCACACCCCCACAGAAGCAGGTGGTGCTCCTGGAGATCACGGGACGCGCCGACCGCGTCATCGTCCACGCAGAGGTGCTGGGCGCGCAGAAGGAGGGGATGTACCCACTCCGCTTGCGACCGCGCTCGGACGATCAGTTCGGAGCGCTGTTCGCGATCATCGCCAAGCTCGAAGCAGAGGAGGTCGGCCTCGCAGAGCCAGAGGAGTTTGCGCCGCTCGGTGACCTTCCTTTTCCCGACGAGGCCGAGGACTCGATGACGCCGGTCCTGCGGCGAACCTTCGGAAGCCTGGAGGGGACGAGCGTGCTCGAGCTTCCGCCGGCGGCGTTCGGGCAGCCGGTCGACTTCGACGAGGCGACGCTCGAGCGCAGCGCCAGCGTCGAGACGCCCGCCCCCGATCCGCTCCTTGGTCGCAAGATCGCGGGCGGCAAGTACGTGTTCGAGTCGCTCGTCGGCAGCGGGGCATCCGGCGCGGTGTACAGGGCCAAGCACATCGGTCTTCGGCGCGCCGTGGCGATCAAGGTGCTCCACCCGCACTTGCAGGCAGCCCCGGAGCTCATGAAGCGCTTCCACCGCGAGGCGCTCGCGGCGAGCCGGCTCGACCACCCGAACATCATTCGCGTCCTCGACTTCGGTCAGGAGACGGAGGGCCTCGTCTACATCGTGATGGAGCTCCTCGAGGGCGCGAGCCTTCAGGCGTGCCTCTACGAAGAGGGCAAATTCACACCAGAACGTGCGGTCGCGACCGTGTCACAAGTGCTGTCGGCGCTGGCCGTCGCTCACGAGCAAGGGATCATCCACCGCGACGTGAAGCCGGAGAACGTCGTCGTCGTCCACGGCCGCGACGAGGACGGCGGCGCGATCGAGGTGGTGAAGGTCTGCGACTTCGGCGTCGCCGCATTGCAGAACGTGCATCCAGAAGATCCCACGCTACAGGCCATGGACACCGCGGAGCTGGCGAAGAGCATCGGCGCTGGATACGTGTGCGGCACGCCGGAGTACATGGCCCCCGAGCAAGCGCGCGGCGAGGTCACGGACGCGCGCTCCGACGTGTATGCCTGCGCCTGCACGCTGTACGAGCTGCTGGCGGGGCGGACGCCATTCGAAGGGATGGCGCCGATGGAGATCGTCGTGGCGCAGTCCACGATGGCCGTCCCACCGCTGGCGAGCGTCGCGCCGAATGTGCCGGCCTCGCTCGAGGCGGTGATCATGAAGGCACTGTCCAAGGCGCCCGACGAGCGCCCGCAGAACGCGCGCCAGTTCCGAACGGAGCTGCGCGAAGCGCTGCGGGCCGCGCCTCGAACCCGGTGAAGAAGACGTGCAGGCCCGGACACCTCTCGAGCTCGTCGGAGGGGAGTACTACGAAAGTACATGTGCAACACGCCGTCGGGGGGTGATGCTTTCCGTCGGTTCGCGCGGGACGTCAGCCCTGGGCGCTCCGTAGCTCGGCGGCGATGGCCTCCGACCGATCCCACAGCTTCTTCGCGAGGGCGGCGTCGTTGGCGTCGGCGCGCGATTTGGCGACGTTGCAATCGGCGAAGTACTCGCCCGACACGCCGGCGAGCGCGGGGCTCACGGCCACGTAGACCTGGGTGGCCGCGCCCTGCGGGACGCTCTTCAGCGCGAGCTTCCCCACCAGCGTGAAGACGGCCCAGAGGGCGCGGTTGACGTGGCGGCCGAGGTTCGTGTTGATGACCCCCGGGTGCACCGCGTTCGCCGTCTTGCCCGTGCCCGCGAAGCGCCGCGACAGCTCCTTGGCGAAGAGGAGATTGGCGAGCTTCGACTGCCCGTACGCGGCGATGCTCCCGTAGCCCTTGGCGCCGTCGAGGTTGTCGAACTGGATGCCCTCCCGGGGCGCGCGCTCGTGCGCCGCGCTGCTGAGCATCACCACCCGCCCCGTCTCGGTCAGCTGCTCGAGGAGACCGGTGACGAGGAGAAAGTGCCCGATGTGATTGGTGAGGAACTGCAGCTCGTAGCCGTGCGCGGTCTCGAGCTTGGGGAGCATCATGATGCCGGCGTTGCAGATGATGGCGTCGAGGGCGAGGCCGGCTCGCTTCACGCTCTCGACGCAGGCGAGCACGCTCCCCGGGTCCGACAGCTCGCAAGCCAGCGGGAGGACGCCGCCCGGTGCGGCGTGCAGCGCGGTGGTCGCGGCTGTCGCCTTCTCCAAGGTGCGCGCGGTGCCGACGATCCGCGCGCCGCGCAGCGCGAGGACCCGCATCGTCTCCTCGCCCAGGCCGGAGTTGCACCCGGTCACGAGGATCGTCTTGCCGGCGAGCGAGACCCCAACGGTCACCTCCTCGGCTGTCGATCCGTACCCGAAACCGCTGGGCCCCTTCGCCTTGAACAGCTCGTAGAGCGACATGCGAGCGTCTCTACTACGTCGGAAGACGCCACAAGACGCGAAAACGCCGTGCCCTCGCCCTGCGCGGAATCCACCACAGTGAAGGCGCCTTCGGCTCCGATGCTCGCACGGGACAAGACGTGTCGCGGAGCCACCTTCCGAGGAATCGAACGGCCGCGCCGTCCGTCCATGAACCGATGAGCAACCCGGCGGACGAACGGACGCTACGCAGCGCGGTGACGCGGCTCGGTAACCTCTCGCTCGCCGGCTTCGCCCTGGCGGTGGGGCTGATGGCGCTGGTCTTCGCGCTCCCCTACTCGCCCCTCACGCTGGTGCTCGCCCTCGGCGTCCCCGTGTGCGCGATCTCCGCCATGGTGTGCGGCGTCAGGGCTCTCCACGGCAAGACGCCCTCGATGCGGCTCGGTGTCATGTGGCAGGCGAGCGTCGTCGTCTTCGGCATCGTCGGCGGGGTCCTCGCCATGCTCTACGGTGCGCTCGTCGCCCTGTTCACGGTGGGCGGCGGGCGTGGTCGGCAGATCCGCTCGTTCGGAAGGGCACTCCTTGCGCCGGTCGTGCCGGGGAGCGCGTGGACGCAGGACGACATCGCGCTCGGGAGCTGCGCGGAGCTCGACGACAGCACGCGGCAGGCGCTCGCCCGGCAGTGGCGCGAGAACGGGCGCACCGAGCACGCCTCGGTCGCTGCCTTCGCCGAGCTGACGCGCGAGCTGATGGTCCTGGGCGCGCCCCCTGCGCTCCTCGCTTCGGCGCAGCGCGACGCGCTCGACGAGATCCGTCACACCGAGCTGTGCTTCGCCCTCGCGCGCGCGCTCGATGGCAAAGAAGAGGGGCCCGGTCCGCTCGAGGCCGCCGGTCGCAACCTGTCAGGTCACCTCGGGAGCCGCACCGCCGCGCTGGCGTCGCTGGCCGTCTCCTCGCTGATCGACGGCGTGCTCCACGAGGGCTTGTCGGCCCGCGTCCTCGCCCGGCTCGCTCGCCGCTGCCAGGACGCCGAGGTCGCCGCGATGGTGAAGACCATCGCTGCCGACGAAGGGCGTCACGCCGCACACGGGTGGGACGTGGTTCGCTGGTGCGTGGCGGAAGGCGGCGTGCCGGTCGTCCACGCGCTCCGCGGCGCGGCGAAGATCGTCGCCGATCAGGCCGCGAGCGCGCAATCGGAGGGCGCGAAGGACGGCTCGTGGGAGCGCCATGGCATCCATGGCGACGCGCTCCACGACGAGGAGTACGCCAAGGCGGTGGCCGATCTGCGGCGGCGGGTGGCGAACCTGTGGACGGTGACCGCGCCGGATGTATCGCGTCATACACATCAAGCGGAGCCGTGAAATTAAGTGCGAACGCGCTCGGGATGCGAGCGTCCCCTCGACGGACTCCTCCCCGTCCAGCTCCGGTACGCCCGGCGAAAGCCGCTGAGGTCCGCGAAGCCGAGCAAGAAGGCGATCTCGGTGAGCGAGACGCGGCCGTCCGCCACGAGGCGCTCTCCGAGAGCGCGGCGGACCGTTTCGACCAGCGCGGCGTAGCTCGTGCCGTGCTCGCGCAGACGCCGCTGGATGGTGCGAGGCGGCACGTGCAGCTCCTTCGTCACGATCTCGAGCGTCGGGCGCGCCCCCTCCTTCATCGCGCGGCCGACCGATCGGCGAACCTGCTCGACGAAGGGATCGTCGTGTCCGACACGCTCGAGCAGATCGGTCAGGTAGCGATCGAGCACGCGGTTCAGACCCGGGTTCGCCCCGCGCACCGGAGTGTCGAGATCGACGGCGCGGAACACCAGCTCCATCGCGGCGCATCCCTGCCGCACCGGGCAGCCGAAGAACGCCTCGTACGGCGCCGGCTCCGCGGCGAAGGTGTGCGCGAAGCAGACCTCGTGCGGAACCAGCCGCATGCCGGTCAGCTCGCGCCCGCGCGCGACGAGCACGGCGGGGAACGCCTCCGCCTCGACAGCCACCGAGCTGTTCGCGATCCGTCGCAGCCGGACGGTCTCGCCGTCGACCTCGCGCGTGACCGCCCACGCATCGCAGAGCACGCGATGAAAGCGGAGCACTCGTTCGATCGCTGCTCCCCATGTGGGGCTGCAGGAAACGGCATAATCGAGGGCGTCGAAGGCGCCCATCGGCACGCTCGCCGCGAAGCCGAGCGCGAGGTACGGATCGCGCAGACCCGCGGCCGCAGCGCCCCACGCGCGAGAGCGATCCGCCTCGGGGATGCGGTGGTCGATGTCGTCGAGGATCGCCGGCGCGAGTCCGAGCTCGGCGAGCAACGGCTCGACGTCGAACCCCCGTTCGCGCGCGTAGGTCAGCACCGGGCGAAGCGCCATCGCGCTGGCCGTTCCGTCGCCCGCCGTCCTCGATGTCCGCGCCATTCCCCTTCACGTTAGCAAGGGCGACGACGCTACGCGCTCGTGAAGACCTGCGGCATGAAGCGGTAGCCGCGCCGGCTGACCGTCTCGATCACCGCCGGTCCCACTGCTCTTCGCAGCGCGTAGATGTGAGTGCGCACCAGGCTCTCGCTCGTCGCTGCACCGCCCCACACGCCGGCGATGAGATCTTCGCGGCGGACCAGTCGTTGCGGGCGCTCGGCGAGGTAGCGCAGCACCTTGAAGGGGGTCGTGCGCACCGACACCGACTCCGTGCCGCGCCAGAGGACCTCGTTGGCGAGGTCCATGCGGAAGGGCGGGAACAGCAGCGACGTCGACGCCGGTCGCGACGGCGTGGTGAGGCAGACGCGCACGTGGAAGAGATCCGCCGAGCGTTGGTGCTCGAGATGGCCACCGCGCGCGCGCACCATGGCGCCCAGTGTTCGCAGCGCGTGCTCGGCATCGGTGCGCACGTCCACCGCGAGGTTCACGCCGAGCTCGCAAGGCACGGGATCGAGCTCCGTGAGCTCCCGGAACACCGCTGCCACGTCGGCGGCGAGCGAGCGAAGGGCGCCGGGCATGGGACGACGCTACGAGATTGCAGCAGGTCGTTCCATTCGGTCGAGGGAGCCAAGGGCGCCAATCGATGGGCGACGGGCGCCAACGCATCACGCATTGAGGCAATGTGTAGGAAGCGACTCCGCGATGGCTCGGATGTCACGGTTTTCGGGTGCCCCGGCGTTCCGCGCACGACGGCATCCACCATGACCCGCGCTCCGCAGCGGACAAGCTCGGGGATTTGACCCCAAGGCGCGGCAGGTCGCCTCGGCTCTCACGCTCGCCCCGCCTCCTCGACCCATGAAGGGGCCTTCAGGCGCTCCACGAGGAAGTCGCGGAACGCGGTGACCTTCTTCGGCACCTGACGACTCGAGGGATAGAGGAGGATGAACGCGCCGCCGGCGAATTTTCGATCGCCGATCGGCATGCTCTCGATGGAACCGTCGCGCACGAGGTCGCGCGTCATGAGGAAGTC
>JAMFST010000483.1 GCA_026225435.1 Labilithrix luteola | reverse complement strand
GAGCGCGTTGCTCTGTCCCGACCCGTTCGGCCCGACGAGCAACGTGAGCGGTGCGAGCGTCAACGTCGACCGTGCGACATCGGCGCCAAAGCTCTTCCAGTTCTCGAGGTCCAAGCGGGTCAGACGCATCGATGCCTCAGGTTACTCGATCGACGTTGCCCCAGGCTGCGATACAGCCACCCGATTTCGAGCGCTGGCTGGATCGAAGGCGGCGGCGGGGGCGGGCGTCAGCGACGAGGTTACCTACCGCGCCCTATAGGCAAATCACCGAGCTTGTCGACGGCGGATGGACGGACGCGCAGCGGGCGACCTCGCCGCCGCGCGCGCGGCCCTCCAGCCCCGCTGGGACCGGCGGTGGCTCGACCCAGCAAAGTAGCCCGAGCCGGAGCCGCGGGTCGTGAGGTGTGAGGTGTGAGGTAGCCACCGCCGAGCACATGCTCTGCGAGCCCACCCGGAGTGGTGATAGCGTTGCACTCGATGACGCGTCGACGGACGACCAGCCGAGCGTTCGCTACCGGTGTGGCCGCGGTCGTGGTGAGCGCGCTCAGCGCAGCGCCCGCCCTCGCCGACGAGGTAGCGGTCTCCACGATATCGACCACGCAGACGGTCACGACGCAGACCACCACCAGCGCCGCCGGTGGGACCACCTACGCCGAGGTGGACGCTCCGCCGCCGCAGCGGCCGCGCAAGCCGGGCTTCGTCGCCGAAGCGTCGGTCGGTGCGCTCGGGTTCGCGGGGAAGTTCCGTCACGTGGCGCCGACCGCCCCCTGGTTCCACGCCCTCTTCGGCTACGAGCCGACCCGCTGGCTCCTGGTCTTCATCGAGGGGGAGCTCGCCTACACCGACACCTCCGAGGCGGTGACCGAGACGGCCCAGCGCGCCTTCCCCATCTTCGGCGGCGGCGGCGGCGCGCGCGGCACCTGGCACGTGAACGACAAGCTCGCGCTGTACCTGCAAGGGAACGTCGACGTTCTCGAGGCGGACACCATCAAGGGGGAGCTCAGCAACCTCGGATACGCAGGCCTCGAGAAGCTCAAACCTGCCTTCGGCGGGCGCCTCGGGGTCGAGTGGTACCAGCGCGACCGGCACCTCGCCTTCGCCGTGGCCGGCGGGCTGCGCGACGCGACCGGCTTCGCTCCCACCGGTTTCGCCGGCGCCAGCATCAGCGACACTCCGCTGATATGGGATGCCGCGGCGACGATCCGCTACACTTTCTGACCGTCCCATGGCCAGCAGCAGCCTTCCTCCGTTCGAAGCCTCCGAGTGTCGCCGGCTCGCCGGGGAGCTCGATCTTCCTCAGTTCCGCGCGCGCGATCCGTACCAGTTCCTCGTCACGCCCGACGCCCGCCGGGCCAAGGCGCGCGCCTCGAACGATCCCGAGGCGGAGGAGCGCATCCTCTACGAGACGGCGATGGTGGACGTGCGCGCCATCTCCCGCGCGCTGCAGTCGGCCATCCTCGTGCCGGTCATGAAGAAGCCGGGCAACCCCTTCGCCGAGCGGATCAGCGTCGGGCGTGCGCCCAATTGCGATCTCGTGTTTCGCTACTCGCACGTGTCGAAGCTGCACGCGCACTTCCTCCTCGAGGCGACGGGAATGACGCTGGTCGACCAGCGCTCGTCCAACGGCACCTTCGTCAACGGGCGCCAGCTCGAGCCCTCGGTTCCCCACCTGGTGCGGCCGGGAGACGGGATCCGCTTCGGATCGCTCGCCCTCGACCTGTGCGACAGCGACGAGGCCTACGCCCGCTCGCGGCTCGCGCTGTTCTGAGCCTCCTGCTGCAACACCACGACGAGCGCGGCCTTCATCGCCTCGGCGAAGGCGCCGGCTGACGGGCGGACCGAGGGATCGAGATCGAGCGCCGCGTCGATCATCGTGACCAGCTCCCCCGGCAGGAGCCCCAGACGGGCGCGCGCGGCGGAGTCCTGCCCCTTTCCGGCACGGCGCAGCGAGGTGGCGGGCATCACGGCGGCGCCGCGCAGGCGGTCGAGCACCGGGGGCGCGCGGAACGGCAGCTCCTGGGCGAGCATCTCGTAGGCGACCATCCCCAGCCCGAAGACGTCGGCCGCCGGGGTCAGCGGGTGCGCCGGTTCGGCCAGCTCCGGCGCCATGTACACCGGCGTGCCCACCAGCACCCCCTCCTCGGTGAGGAGCCCGGGGGTCGTGCGGTTCGGCGGATCCAGCGGGGCGATGACGACGACCCCCGTGTCGGCGCTGGCATCGGCGTATCCGCCTCCGAGCGGCGCGAGGGAGATGTTGCGCGGATCGGGCATCGCCGGCGCGGGGCGGCTCAACGTGCCGAGCGTCAGCCGGGAGATGCCGAAGTCGGTCACCCGCGCGACCGGCTCGCCTTCGTGGTCGGCGACGAGCACGTTCTCCGGCTTGAAGTCGCGGTGGACGATGCCGTGGTCGTGGAGCGTCTGCAGCCCCTCGGCCACCTGCTCCAGCAGACGAAGCGCCCACGGCACGTCGCCGAAGCGGCCGCGCAGCGCTCCGAGCGTCGGACCGTCGACGTACTCGAGCACGATGTACAGGTAGCCGTCGGTGGCGATGTCCACGTCGACGACGCCCACCACGTACGGGTGCACGATGGTGGCCGCCACGTGCGCCTCGCGCGCCAGCCGTGCGAGCGCCGGACCGTCGGTGCGCCGCGTGACCTTGAGCGCCAGCTGGCGCCCGTCCTGCTCGCGGCGGACCTCGTACACCGTCCCCATGCCGCCTTCGCCGAGCTCGCGGATCACCCGGTAGCGCCCCTGCACCCGCGTGCCCACCGCCAGGCGCGGCGTCGCCTCCGCGGTCGCGGCACCGACGAAGGAGAGCGCGGCGAAGAGCTGCCGCGAGCGATCGGCGATCTGCCGCTGCAGCTCGGCGTTGAGATCGCGGTTCTCCCGGTCGCGCATCTCGAGCGCGGCGACCCGATCCGCCAGCGCCGCGTTCAGCTCGTCGCCGCGCTGCATGCTGGCGGTGTGCTCGCGCGCCAGGTTGGTCGCCTGCAAGGTGGCGAAGATGGCCAGCGCGACGATGTCCCCGTGCCCGCCACCGAACGGGAGGCCGAGCCCGAGCCAGAAGGGAAAGTCGTCGATGGATCCGAGCGCCAGGACAATCCAGCAGCCGAGGACCATCTTCACGCCGGGCGGCGCGCCCTTGCGCATCGCCAGCCGCCCGAGCGTGACCAGCTGGTAGAGGAAGATGACCCCCAGCGAGAGGATCATCGTCTGGCCGACCCAGGTGGTCGACGCGAAGGGGCCGTGGAAGACGAGCGCCGCGAGCACGTTGATGCCGAGGATGCCGAGCCACACGGGAGACGGTGGCGCCAGCTCGAACTGCGCGTGGGTGAAGTACACCGACGCCACGGCGGCTCCCGGGATGAAGAGGCCGCAAACGGCGATGTCCGCGCTGCCGAGCAGCCCCTGACTGAGCCCGAGGTAGTAGAAGTGGATGTACGACGCGGCCGAGATCTGCACGGCGAAGAAGACGTAGGCCCGGCGGCGCTTCCCCTCGCGAAACACCGTCCGGTAGACCCAGGCGAGCTGCAGGAGCAGGCCGATGGCGAAGGCCGCGACCACGTCGTCCACGGCGCGCACGTACAAGGTGTGACCGTCGCGCTCGTCGCTCGGATGCAGGCGCGGCACGGTGTCGAACCAGGCGGCCTGGGTCCAGGTGTTGGCCACCTGGAGGTCGAGCGTCACCGACGCGGCGGTGCCGTGCGGCAGGCGAAAGTCGTGCGGCCCGCGGCTGCGGTACCCGCGCACGAGATCGTCCTGCTGCGAAACGGCGGGCACCCCGTCGACGACGAGCGCGTCGATCCCGCCGTGGAACGGGATCGACAGGGTCAGCTCGCGCCCCTGCAGCT
>JAMFST010000482.1 GCA_026225435.1 Labilithrix luteola | reverse complement strand
TTTCCTTCCGGCCCGCAGTCCTTGATGACGCACAACGGAGACGCCCCGCCGAGCCGGGTGAGCAGGAAGAGGAACTCGCGCACCGCTTCCTTGCCGGCCGCGCGCGGGAGCACGCACTGGTACTGGGTGAAGCCGCGCGATCCGTAGGCGCGGTTCCACTCGAGGATGGCGTCGAGCGGATAGAAGAACGGCTCGGGACCGACGATCCCCTCCATCCTTTTGTCCATGTGCTTCCAGTAATACGCGGTGTTGAAGAGCCCCGCGGTGAACGGGTTCAGCATCCAGTTGGGCAGGTCGAAGGGGAAGGTGATCTGCTTCTTCTCCTGCAGCGGCAGGTTCTGCGACTCCTGCTTGGTCGCCCAGCGGCCGGCGATCAGGTGGCCACGACCGAGCGACGGGCCGCCGTGGATGCAGTCGATCCAGCCCATGGTCATCGGCCAGCGCGGCGCCGACGACTCGAGCCCAGCGAGGAACTCGTCGATGTTCCCCATGCGCTCGCTCTCCTGGTAGATCCAGGGGCTCGCGATGCGATGGAGGCCGACCTCCACCTCGAGGATGTGGCCGGTCAGCCCCATGCCGCCCATGGTGGCGTGGAAGAGATCGACCTCCTCGCCCTCTCCGTTCTTGCCGCGCCCGCAGCTGACGATGCTCCCGTCGGCCACGCGCATCTTCAGGTTGCGCACGTGGGCGCCGAAGCAGCCCTCGACGTGGTGGTTCTTGCCGTGGACGTCGCTGGCGACCATTCCGCCCAGCGTCACGTACTTGGTGCCCGGGGTGACCGGCGAGAACCAGCCGCGCGGCATGAAGAGACGATTGAGCTCGACGAGCGAGAAGCCGGCCTCGGCGCGGAGCACGCCGGTCGCCTCGTCGAACGAGAGGATGCGGTTGGCGAGACGGGTACCGACCAGGAGATCATCCGGCGAGGCGGGGAGCGAGGAGTCGCCGTAGGACCGGCCGAGACCGCGCGAGAGGGTCGCCCCGTTGCTGAGGGCGAGGAGGTTCTCGCCGACCCGTTCTTTGCCGGGGGCGCGCCGCCGTCCCCAACCTTCGATCATCGTGGTGTTCACGGTCGCCATGACGCGCTCATTTGAGCCGCCTTGCTAGCACGTCCTCAGCGATGCCAGCCGGCGAGGAAGCGGTCGAAGTCGGCGAGCGCGACAGGGAAGAGCGCGCGCCACTCGGCCTCCAGCGCCGCCGCGTCGACGGCGCCGGGAAGGACGGCGCGCAGCTGCGTGAAGTAGACGTCGAGGCTCGCGGCCGTCGCTTCCGGCGAAGCGCCGTGCAGCAGGTACGCGACGTCGACGATCCCTGGGCCGCCGCCGGTGTACTGGAAGTCGACCGCGGCGACGGCAGCCCCGCTGGTCGCGTTGGCCGCGAAGCAGAAGTTCGCCGGCTTGGCGTCGCCGTGGACGATGGTGGTGAAGCGCGCGGCGCGCAGCTTCTCGTCGAGAGCCGCCGCGCGCGCAGGCCAGGTCGGGTCTCGTCGCGCGGCGCTCTGGAGCTCGTCCTGGCGGGTCGCGAGGTGCCAGTAGGTGCCGACGGTCCACAGGCCGTTCGCCTCCGCGCTCTGCCCGAGGAAGCGCGCGTGGAAGCTGGCGAGCCAGCCGAGGCAGGCGGCGAGGTCCGGACCGCGTGGCTCCCGGGTGCGCCGGGCGAAGCCGGCCTCGTCGAGGTCCTCGAGCACCAGGAGCCACTCGCCGCTGCGCACGCGCGTCCCCAGGGATCGAGCCACCCGGCAGCTGTCGTCGCAGCGCGCCGAGAGCCGCTCGTAGAACGCGGTCTCGACGTCGTAGGAGCGGCACTTCCGTTCGTGCGAGGCGCCGCTCTCTCCGAACCGGTGCGCCGGGAGCCGCGCCCACTTCACCACCACCGTCGCTCGGCTCGCCCCGACCAGTCGCACCCGGACCAGCTCGCCGTAGCCGCCCCAGAGCGACTGGATCCTCTCGCCCCCCGTCGCGACCTCGGTGGCGCCGCTGGCGCTCTGCACGAAGGCCGCGAAGGCGAGGAGCTGGTCGGACCTGGCTTCGGTTGCCGCTCCGTACATGCTCGACGTGCTCACTGCGACAGGGTGCTGGTCTTCTTGCGGATCGAGTAGTACGTCGCGCCCGCCCAGTGAGCGCTCGTCGCCGCGCCCGGCGCCTTGCCCATCGACCAGCTCTGCTCCTGGGCGTACGCGCCGCCCTTGGAGGCGCAGCCCGGCTCGGAGATGACCGTCGCGGTGCCGGCCGACTGGTTCTTCCAGGCCTTGAAGAGGACCATGTGGTGGCCGGGGCGGATGAGCGCGTCGCCCGGCTGCAGGTCCTGCATCGGGATGTAGCTCGCCGTGCCGGGGAGGAAGCCGCTGGTGGTGAGGCCCGGCGCCTTGAGCGACCAGGAGTAGCTGACGAGGCCGGAGCAGTCGCTGCGGTACTTGTTCCAGGCGGTGTTGTTGGCGGCGCCGGTGCGGCTGCAGGTGGTGCCGGTGACGCGGTCGCAGGTGGCGTCGAGCTCGTGACCGCCGTTGACCGCCTGGCAGTACGGCATCTTCACGTTGACCCACTGCTCGGCCGTGGCGACCGCGTTGTTGGTGATCAGGGCGGCGCCGTTGTTCGAGCCCGCCGAGGCCGTGCCGCTGGTGCCACCCGAGCCGGTGGTGCAGCACTGGATGTTGGTCGCGCCCGGGCAGTAGTCGGGCGTGGAGGTCATGCCGGCGGCGGCGCAGGAGGTGGTCGTCATGCAGGTGCCGGAGGTGCCGGTGGTGCTGACGGTGCAGGCGCTGCCGACGCCGGAGCCGCTGGTGAGGCCGGTGCGGCGCAGGGCCATGCCGCCGGCGCTGAACTGGCTGACCGAGGACGAGCCGAAGAGCGAGCTGCCGGCGCCGGTGACGAGCGAGTCGGTCTTGGTGAGCCCTTCGTCGGTCGAGGTGAGCCCGGTCGGCTCGCTGACCTCGGTGCCGTCCGCGTCGACCTGCCCGAGGGCCACCGTGGTGCTGGTGGTGGAGCCGTCGTCGGTCAGGGTCAGCGCGGTCCCCGAGAGGGAGTACGTGCCGGTGTGGATGCAGCCGTTGTCGGTCGGGTCGGCGTCGTAGTCGGGGGTCGCGCCGTTGTCCGCCACCTGGTCGCCCGGGTCGTCGCCGAGGTCGGCGATGGGGCCGGTCTCGTCGTCGTCCCCCGGCTCGCTCGCGTCCTGCTGGATGCAGGAGGTGGCGACGTACTCGTAGTGCGTCGTGTCGAGGAAGGTGATGCTGACGAAGGGCGAGGTCCCTTCCAGCGAGTCCGCCGAGTAGGTGCCGCTGAGCGGTCCTTGCGGCGCGTCAGCGGCGGTCTCCGTCGGCGAGGAGCTCGACTCGGAAGTCGAGCTGCACGCGGCAGCGAAGGTGGCAGCGAGAGCGAGACCGGCGAAGGAGAGGGAGGTAACGAGCGGGCGCACGACCACCCACCTAGCGAGCGCCGTGCCGTCGTGGGTCGGCGAGTGGTTACCCCGATTCGGTGCCGATTTTCTCGCGGCGCTCCTCCGCGAAGGGGCGCCGGGGGCGCATCCTCCGGTGCATCGGAGATCCGGAAGTGGACCTTCTCACACCCTGGTGCACGTCTTCATCATCGTTGGTTTTTTTTGGAATTTTACAGTGAGGCGGTCCGCCGTGGAATCGCCCGTCGCAGGCTCGCCCCCGCACGAAGCAGCGCGTCACGAACGTAGCCGGTCACCGCGTCCTCCCCCTTCACGCGCGACCAGAGGATGTCGAGGCGCGTCGAGCTTCCGAAGGTGAACGGGAGCGGCAGCGCGCGCAGGTGGGGGCGGGTCTTGCGGATGTGCACCGCGACGAACGACGGGACCGTCGCCAGGAGCGCCGAGCCGTCGACCAGGTCGGCCACGTACGCGAAGGCGGGGACCGAGACGCGCACCCGCCGGCTCTTCCCCAGCGCGTCCTCGACGATCCCGCGCACGTCGCCGGCGTAGGAGACGATCACGTGCTCGGCGGCGAAGTACGCCTTCTCCGTCAGCCGGGAGGGCAGACGGGAGAAGCGGGGATCATGCAAGCAGACGAAGCTCCCCTCGGCCTCGCCCAGCGGCAGCTGCTGGCGGAGGATCGAGCGCGGCAGCTCGTCCGCCACGCTGACCGCCAGGTCGACCTTCCCGCTGATGAGCGCCTCCTCCACGGTGCGGAACTGCACCGGGACGACCACCACTTGCAGGAGCGGCGCCTCGTCACGCAGGACCGCGAGCAGCGGCGAGAGGAGGAGCGGCCCGAGCTCCTCGCCCAGCCCTACCCGGACGGTCGCCGTCGAGGCGAGCGGGTCGAAGGGGGTCGCCGACATGGCCGCCGCGACCAGCGGCTCAAGGTGCACCTTCGCCGCCAGGAGCAGGTCGGCCCCGCGCGACGTGAGCACCACGCCGTGCCCTTGCCGGGCGAAGAGCGGACTGCCGACGTAGCTGGTGAGCCGGCGCATCGCCGCGCTGATCGCCGGCTGGGTGACGTACAGGCGCGCCGCCCCGCGGGTGATGCTCCCCTCCTCCGCCACCACCACGAACACGCGCAGCAGGTTGAGATCGAGATCCCGTCCATAAGCGTCCGGCATGGTGGGCATACAGCCTCTTCACTACCATCGCGGGCGCGACGCCGTACGGTGAGGGCATGACCGATCGTGTGCAGCTCCGGAGCAGGACCGTCCTCATCACCGGTGGGACGAGCGGAATCGGGCGCGAGCTCGCGCGCCAGCTGCTCGAGCGCGGCAACACGGTCATCGTCACCGGACGTGACGCGGCGCGCCTGGCGGAGACGAAGGCGGCGCTGCCGGGCGTGCACACCATCGTCAGCGACGTGGCCGACGCCGCGGCCATCTCCGCGCTCCACGACGAGGTGGTGGCGAGGTTCCCCGCGCTCGACGTGCTGATCAACAACGCCGGGATCATGCGCAACCTGAACCTCAACCAGGAGCGCTCGCTCGAGGACGTGAGCCGCGAGATCGACACCAACCTCACCGGGCCGGTGCGCATGGTGCAGAAGTTCCTGCCGCACCTGAAGGCGCAGAAGGAGTCGCTCCTGGTCAACGTGTCGTCGGGGCTGGCCTTCATCCCCATGCCCATCTCGCCGGTGTACTGCGCCACCAAGGCGGCGATGCACTCGTTCACCCAGTCGCTGAGGGTGCAGCTCGAAGGGACGAGCGTGCGGGTGATCGAGCTGGCGCCGCCGGGGGTGGAGACGCCGCTCTTTCGCGGCGAGTTCGCGGAGGAGATGGGCTCGCAGAAGGGGATGGATGTCGCCGTCCTCGGGCGCCACGCTCTTGCGGGGATCGCGTCGGGCAAGCTCGAGATCCGTCCCGGTCTGGCCAACGTGCTCAAGGTGATGAGCCGCCTCGCGCCGTCGCTGGTGTTCAAGCAGCTGGCCAAGGTGAAGCAGGCGAAGCCCGCGCAGCTGCCCTGAGGGGAGCGTACCCTTCGCCGCATGGTCACCATCCTGCGGCGACGCGATCTCCTCATCGGCGGCGGGCTGGCCGCGCTCTCGAGCGCCTGCGCGCGATCACCCGGCGCCGGTGGGCCGATCGCTCCTGCGTCCGGCAGCGGCGCGGTCGCCACCGGTCCGAGCCCGCTCGTCCCCGAGACGACGCCCCTCGGCGAGATCCTCCAGCGAGCCATCACCGCCGCCACCCGCGCCGGCGCCTCCTACGCGGACGCGCGCATCGTCCGCAAGCGCAGCGAGCAGCTCTCGACCCGCGAGGATCACGTGGTCGGCGTGAGCTACGACGAGAGCTACGGGATCGGGATCCGCGTGGTCGTCGGCGGCGCCTGGGGCTTCGCCGCCACCTCTCACGTCGAGGCCAGCGCGGCGGAGGAGACCGCGCGACGCGCCGTGGCCATGGGAAGGGCCAACGCCGCCGCCAACGAGACGAAGGT
>JAMFST010000481.1 GCA_026225435.1 Labilithrix luteola | reverse complement strand
TCGCGCCGCGAGCTGTCGCGCGAGTGGATCGTGTCGGCCTCGACCCGCTCGCTCTCGTCGCGGCGCCTCGCTTCGCGGTTGCTCGAACGGGCGGCGCGCGAGGCGGCACGGCGAGCGACGCAAGGGGACGTGCACGCCGTCCGCGTCTTCGCCGGGGGCGCGATCCACGAGGCGTATCGCCGGCTGCTCGACGATCGCGAACCGCTCGTCTGGCGGCACGTGGCGGTGGCGCGCGGTCTGCTCGCCCCCTGGTGGCCCGAGGCCGAGCGCGAGCTGGAGACGGTGTTCGACCCGCACCTGTCGATCACCGAGTGGCGTCGCGGCGCCACCTCGTGGACCGCGGCGGTGGCGGTCATGCCCGACCAGGCGGTCCTGAAGATCGAGCGCGCGCTGACCGACGGGCTCCTCACGCGTGATTCGGGGGCGGCCGCGGCCATCCTCTGGGGGCTGGCGCGCGCCGCGGAGGCGGAGCCGGAAGCGGCCGAAGCGATCGGCTCCGCGCTCTCGTCGCGGGCCAGCCTCACGCTCGCCGAGCCGCTGCTCGAGGGGCTCGCGCGCAAGGTTCTTCCGGCGCTGGAAGCCGGTCCGAGCGATCCCACCGACGACGGCGCCGAGGCGCTCTACGGCGAGATCGCCCGCGACCTCGCCTGGATGGCCGACCACGGCGGCCCGGATCTGCTGCCCTACCGGCCGCGCAGTGAAGGGGAGCCGCTGCGCCGCCAGCTCCGCCGCGCGCTGCAGGCCTTCTGCGATGACGGCGCCAAGGCGGCCTACGCATCGGCGGGGCACCTCCTCGAGAACGCCGATCGCGCCGTGGCGCGCCTCGAGGCGGTGAGCCCCGCGGACGAGGCGGGCGACGACGAGGCCGGGCAGACCGCGCGGCGCACCGCGCTCGGCACCTTGCGCGATCTCGACGTGGCGCTGCTCGAGCGCAGCGGGCTAGGGGAGCTGCTCGCGCTCTCCACGGCGAGCGAGAACGCGCGCGGTATGGAAGCGGTGAGCGCGCTCGACGATCGGCTCGCCGCCTGGATCCTCGCGCGCGAATCGGAGGCCGAGACCGGCGGTCTTCCGCGTCACCCGACGCTCCGTCTGCGCCGCCTGCGTGCGCTCCTGCACCTGGCCGATGGCGGCACGGTGAGCGCCGACGATGCGCGGGCACGCGCGCGTCGATCGACCATCGCGGCGCGCCTGGTCCTGCGCTCGGAGCGCGAGCGCCCCTCCATCCTCCGCCGCACCGTCGTCGCCGCGCTGGCTCGCGCGCTCGACGCGCTCGTTCGCATGGAAGCCTGCGAAGGGGCCGACGCCTTCCTCGTGCTCGCCCGCACCGTGCGCGATCCCCAGGAGCTCGCCGTCCTCGCCGAGGCGTCGATGGATCCGGATCTCGACGCCGTCCTCGGCACCTACGCCGCGCTCGTCCGCACCGTCGCGACCGGAGGGGCCGAGGAAGCGGCCCGCGCGATCGGCGTCTTCGCCGAGGCGCTCCCGCTCGACGCCGGCGGAAGGATGGGCACCTTGCGCACCATCCTCACGCGCCTCGAGACGGCCTTGACCGCGCTCACCTCCGCCTCGTCGCTGCGCGCGCTCGCCAGCGAGGACAACGAGATCGCCGCCGTCGATCAGCTCGAGTCGTGGCTGGTCGCGCTCACCCAGCTGGTCTCCGGCGCGCGCGGCCGGCTCTTGCCCGAGGAGGCGACCCCGCAGACCGGCTCCATGCCTCCGCCCGGTCATCAGCTCTCCCATGCCTTGCAGCGTGCGCTCGCCGGCGCCGATCCCAGCCTCGACGCCGACGCGGTGCAAGCGGCGCTCGTCGAGCTCACGCGCGGTGTCCCCACGGGCGTGGCCGACGCGATCGCCAAGGTGGTGCACCACCTGCTCGTCTTGCCGGTCGACCGCCCGAGCGCGCCGCAGCGCAGCCCGGAAGCGCATGCCGAGGCGCTCTTGCCCGACTGGCTGCCGGCGCGCCGCACCATCGGCGGGTTCTACGTCGTCCGCCCGCTCTCCTCGGGCGCGCTCGGCACCGTCTTCATCGTCCAGCGCGTCGAGGACCGGCACGATCCGGCCGCCGAGCGCCTCGCGCTCAAGGTCCCCGACTACTCCGCCTCGGCCGCGCGCGCGCTGTCGGAGACCGAGTTCCTCCAGATGTTCCGCAGCGAGGCCTCTGCGCTCCTCGACATCCCCGCGCACGCCAACCTCGCGCGCTTCGTCACCTTCGACGCCGGCGCGCGCCCCAAGCCGGTGCTGGTGATGGAGCTGGTCGAAGGGATGACCCTCGAGCGCCTCATCGACGGCGGCGCCATCGGTGGGCTGTACAACATCGGCCGCAAGCCGCCGACGGAGGTGAGCTCGCTCTCCAGCCTCCTCGGCAGCAGCCCGGAGATCCTCCGCAGCCTGCGCATCCTCGACGGCATCCTCGCCGGGCTCGAGGCGATGCACGGCGTCGGCGTCGGCCACCTCGACCTCAAGCCGGCCAACGTCGTCTTGCGCAATGGCGACGAGCCGGTGCTGGTCGACTTCGGTCTCGCCGGCCGTCACCTGCGCCCCGGTTGCGCCTCCGGCCCCTACGGCGCGCCCGAAGTCTGGGGAGCGATCGTCGACGGCATGACCCCGACCCCGATGATGGCCGACATCTACGCCTTCGGCTGCGTCGCCTACGAGGCGATCACCGGCGCCACGCTCTTCGACGCCCCCAGCGAGCTCGCCCTGGTGGCGCTCCACGTGGCGCACGACGGCGATCCGCCCGCGGTCACCCAGCTGGCGATGGACGCGAGCACCCGGCCGATCGCCAACTGGCTCGGCTCGGCCCTGCGCCGTGACGGCCGCCTCCGCGCCAGCGCGACCGAGCTCCGCCGCCTGCTCCGCCTGTTCGCCCCCGAGGTCGGGGAGACCGCCTGGTCGATCGGGGCATGAGCGAGAGCGCGAGCACGACGCTGATCCCCCCGCTGACACCGGTCGACGGGGAGCCGGCCGCGGACGGATCGGACTGCGTCGGCTGCGGTCGCTGCTGCCATCACCCGCCGCGCACCGTCCACCTCCTCGAGAGCGACGATGTGCGCCTCGGCGCTCGTCGGCTGGAGCTGTACACGGTGGTGGACGGCCGACCCCCCGGCTGGCGCTTCCTCAAGAACGAGGGGGGCCGCTGCGGCGCCCTCGACGTCAGCGTCCCCGGTCAGTACCCGTGCGCCATCTACGACGGCCGCCCCGAGGACTGCCGCATCGTCGAGCCGGGCTCCCCCTGCTGCCTCGAAGCGCGGCGGCTCGGGCACCTGGGCGACAGCGTGGAGTTCATTCGCCTGCCGCGTCCCGGCTGATTGTGGCGATCGCGTAAGCGCGTGACAGGAAACGTTACGGTAGGTGTGCGCGGGCCGATGTCGTCCAGCGGGGCTGCCCCTTTCGACCTACACGGTGTCAGCGGGTGTGAAGATAGGCGTCGCGAACCCGTTCGCTCGAGGCCCATCGCGCCATAATTCCAGGCGCCCGTGAGGCCGCGAGGGTGGGGCCTGGAAAATCCAGGGGTGGTTAATTTGTCCCCCAGGCGAGCCCTCTGATAGCGGATCGAATGGTCCGGGGAGTGCAGTAACGACGGAGAAATCCGCGCTCCCAGCTGGGGTGGGCCAGTCCTGATCCCCCGGTACCGATCCAGGTACGACTATTGCGAAGCAACCCTTCACGCTCTTGAGGACTCACATGCGACCACGTAATCGCTTCATGACGCTGGCGACCCGCCTCACGGCTGTCGCGGTGGTTCTGAGCACGACGTTTTCCGCCGCCTGGGCCGGAGAGAACTGCGTCGCCGTCGGGGAGGTGCACAGCGCCGTCGCCCGCCACGGCGTGGACATGGCCGGCCTCCTCCGCCAGACGGTGGAGTCCGAGGTCGCCAAGATCGACCCCGCCAAGACGGTGGGCAAGCGCCGCGCGATCGTCTCCGTGTCGCTCCTGCAGATGGGCCCCTCGGCCAGCAACACCTCGCTCGACACCTGCCGCGTGGTCGCGACGGTGCGTGACGCCAACAAGGGCGCGCTCCTCGCCACCCTCGAAGGCGACGCGAAGATGACCCACGAGACCAAGCGTGAGCTGTCGACCGACCTCACGATGATGCGGTCGGCCGTCCAGGGTTTCGTGACGCGTCTCCCCGAGGCGCTGACCGAATAGACGACTCCGAATAAGCGACTCGAGGAGGCCTACCGACGCGCTCAGAGAGCGGCGCGGCGCTTCTTCACTTCGGGTTCCTCGACCTCGCGCGGCGGCTGCCCCGGGGTCGGCTCCAGCGGCGAGTGCGGCTCGTTCTCGCCTTCGCGCACCGGCTCGAACGGCGTCGTGGGCTGGGTCATGGTGGCGGTCACGGCTTCACCGCCGCGGCTGCGCTGCCTTCGAAGACGAGGGCCGAGAGCGGCTCGCGGTCGCTCGGGTTCTCGCGCTCGCGCAGCTTCTCCGGCAGCTGGTCGGGAGCGCCGCGGCGCCCCACGGCGACGATGCACTGCGGGAGCCAGTCGGACGGCGCGGAGAGCGCCTCGTTCATCTTGTCGGCGAGGATGCCGGCCATCCCGTGCGTGATGAGCCCCTGTGCGTGCGCCTGCAGCGCGAGCGACATCCAGGCCGCGCCCGTGTCGAAGCTCGCCGTGCGCCACTCCTCGCCAGAGTCGGACTTCGTCTTGGCGAAGACGGCGATGAGCGCCGAGGCCTGCGCCGTCCAGATCTGGTTGAAGGGGACGAGCAGATCGAAGATCGCCGTGAACGCGGGCGTGCCGCGCAGGCCGTAGACGAAGCGCCACGGTTGCCGGTTGTTCGACGACGGCGCCCAGCGCGCCGCCTCGAAGAGACGGTGCATCTCGGCGGGCGTGAGCGTCTCGCCGGTGAAGGCGCGCGGGGACCAGCGCTCGACGAAGTGCGGCTCGATGGGATGGGCGGGGATGCGTTCCATGCGCCGAACGTAGCAAGGTCTGGTACGGCCCCGCACGGCTCATCGCGCACCGCGGCTGGCCCAAGCGGAGTTCAGGGTTACGCCCCCGGCGAGCCGTGCTGAAGAAACGGGCATGACCTCGCTCGTTCCCCCGGAAGCCACGCTGCGCCGTCCGTTCGCGGACGGAACGCTGAAGGTCCACCCGCTCTGCCTCGGCGGAAACGTGTTCGGCTGGTCGATAGACGAGCCCACCTCGTTCGCGGTCCTCGACGCCTACCGCGAGGCCGGCGGCAACTTCGTCGACACCGCGGACTCCTACTCGGCGTGGATACCCGGTCACGTCGGCGGTGAGTCCGAGACGATCATCGGCAAGTGGATGAAGGCGCGCGGCGTCCGTCACGAGATGATCATCGCCACCAAGGTCGGCTCCCTCCAGGGCGACACGCCCGATCAGAAGGGGCTCAAGGCGACGCACATCGAGAAGGCCGCCGAGGCCTCGCTGCGCCGCCTGCAGGTCGAGACCATCGACCTGTACTATGCACACAAGGACGACGAGGAGACGCCGCTCGAGGAGACGGTGACGGCGTTCGACAAGCTGGTGAAGGCCGGCAAGGTGCGCGTCCTCGGCGCCTCGAACTACAAGCCCGAGCGCCTCACCGCCGCGCTCGATCTCGCGGAGAAAGCCGGCCTCGCGCGCTTCGCCGCGCTGCAGCCGCACTACAACGTCGTCGAACGCGGTGGCTTCGAGGGGCAGCTCGCTGCCGTGTGCGCCGCGCGCGGCCTGGCCGTGTTCCCGTACTTCGCGCTCGCCCGCGGCTTCGTCACCGGCAAGTACAGGCGTGGCGAGGCGGTCCCCGAGGGGACGCGCTCCGAGGCGGTCAAGAGCACGTACATGAACGAGCACGGGTTCGCCGTCCTCGACGCCCTCGCGCGCGTGGCCAAGCGCGTCGACGCCACCACCGCGGAGGTGGCGCTCGCCTGGCTCATGACCAAGACCACCGCCCCCATCGCCGGCGCCACCTCGCCGGACCACGTCCGCGAGCTCACCAGAGCCGCGCGCGTGGCCCTGTCCGAGGCCGACGTGCGGGAGATCGCGAACGCGTAGAGGGAAACCGCCGAGCGTATCGACGCGGCCTGATTTTTGTGCGACGGTGCGCTCGCATTTCGGGCTGATAGCTCAGTCGGTAGAGCTGCGGACTTTTAATCCGTAGGTCGCGGGTTCGAGTCCCGCTCGGCCCACCGATTTGCGGGCGTTTTTGCGGGTCCGGAGCTTCCACCTAGTCCGTAGCTTCCACCTTTTCGTCCACCTCTGGGATGCCCGTGGGCTTTTTTGTACATCCGTACGGACGGCCGGGAGCATCGCCGCCAGGTGGGTGGCGTCGATGTGGGTGTAGTGCTGGTCGACCATGGCGGTCGAGGCGTGGCCCATGAGCTTGGCCCGCACTTCCGGGGACGCGCCGGCTTCCGCCAGGAGCGACGAGAACGAACGTCGCAGGTCGTTCCACGTGACGGGCGCCATGGTGATGGCCGCGCACCCGGCGCACCCTTTCGTCGCCCGGACGTGAGTGGGCGGCCCCGCCTTCGTGATCGGCTTGG
>JAMFST010000480.1 GCA_026225435.1 Labilithrix luteola | reverse complement strand
CGCGCCGGCTTCGTCCTCTCGCGCATCGACGGGATCTCCAGCCTCGAGATGATCCTGGACATGTGCGGCATGAGCCAGCTCGACGCCCTGCGCATCGTCTACGAGCTCGTTCAAAACGGCGCGCTCGACTTTGTGTGAAACCCGCCTCGCCGTTAGAGGTGAGGTCGGCGAGAACTTGTCGGAAAGGCTGCAAAGCTAGGGCGGGGCGGAGGAGCCGTACTTATGTACGGCGACGACCCCCAACCGACGATTTGCGCCTTTCCGGCGACTCATCGTCGACCTCTCAGGCGTAGCCCTCTTCGCCGTGTTGCGTGGTGTCGAGGCCTTCACGCTCGTCCGTTTCCGTCACGCGCAGACCCATCGTCGCGTTGATCACCTTGAGGAGCACGAAGGTGACGACCACCGCATAGGTGCCGGTGACCGCGCAGACGAGCGCCTGGATGCCGAGCTGCTTGACGTTGCCGGCGAGCAGGCCGTCGGCGCCGCCGTCGTTGTAGATCTTGCGCGCGAAGACGCCGGTGAGGAGCGCGCCAGCGAGGCCGCCCATGCCGTGGACGCCGAACGCGTCGAGCGAGTCGTCGTACCCGAAGCGGTACTTGCAGAGGACCGCGCCGTAGCAAAACATGCCGGCGAAGATGCCGATGACGAGCGCCGAGAGCGGCGAGACGTAGCCGGCGGCCGGGGTGATGGCGACGAGCCCCGCGACCAGGCCCGAGGCGATGCCGAGCGCGGTCGGCTTCTTGCGATGACGCCACTCGACCACGACCCAGCCGAAGGCGCCGCCGGCCGCGCCGATGTGCGTCGCCATGAAGGCCAGCGAGGCCACCTGCCCGGCGGCCAGCGCGCTGCCCGCGTTGAAGCCGAACCAGCCGAACCAGAGGATCCCGGCGCCGGTGAGGGTCATCGTCAGATCGTGCGGGAGCGCGCGCTCCTGCGGGTACTTGAGCCGCTTGCCGATGACGAGGCAGCACACCAGCGCGGAGAGCCCGGCGGTCAAATGGACAACCGTACCTCCGGCGAAGTCGAGCGCGCCCATCTTGAGGAGCCAGCCGCCGTCGGCCCAGACCCAGTGGGCCACCGGGTCGTAGACCAGGGTCGACCAGGCGAGGATGAAGACCACGTAGGCGCTGAACTTCATGCGCTCGGCGAAGGCGCCGGAGATGAGCGCCGGGGTGATGATGGCGAACATCATCTGGAAGGCGCAGAACGAGAGCGAGGTGACGCTCCCGTGGGCCGTGCCGATGACCGGCCCGAGCCCCACGAGCGAGAGATCACCGATGAAGCCGCCGATGGTCGGCCCGAAGGCGAGCGAGTAGCCGAAGAGCACCCACTGGATGGTGATGATCGGCAGCGCCGTGAGCGAGTGCATGAGCGTCGAGAGGACGTTCTTGCGCCGCACCATGCCCCCGTAGAAGAGCGCCAGCGCGGGCGTCATCAGGAGCACGAGCGCGGAGCTCACCAGGAGCCAGGCGGTGTCGCCCGAGTCGGTCTTCGGCATGATGACGCAGGAGGCTAAGGTGCGCTCTGTTTCCGGCGCATTTCGGCGCCGGGCGGAGGACTACTGCACCGCGATCGTGAAGCTCGCCCAGCCTGTGCCACCGCGCGAATCGCGCAGGACGACCCACACGTGCACGGTCCCGGCGACGGTGGGTGCCGTCCAGGTATCGGCGATGTTCAGGGCGGGGTCGGTGGCGTCACGGCCGACGCGGGCGAGGTCGAAGGCGCCGCCGGTGGTGAACCACGAGGCCACCATCGACTCGCGCTGCGTCGCCAGCTGCTTGGAGATCGGATCGACGAGCACGTAGCTCTCGGCGCCGCCGCACCCCGTCGCGGAGGCCGGTGCCGTCGTGCAATCGGGCCACGAGACCTGCAGCGTCGTCCGCTTCCCCGCGGTCGCCGTCAGCGGCGCGTCCGCGGCGATCGGAGTCTGCGTCCCGTCGGCGGCGACTTGAACCACCGAGGCCACCGTCGGGTTGGCGTTCGCCCGGTACTGGGTCTCGTAGGCGCTGAACACCGTGGAGGTGACGCCGCTCGGCTGGCAGCTGACCCGCTCGAGGCTCACCGACCACGGATCGCTCGCGTCGGCCGGCGCCTCGATGCGCACCGGGAAGTAGAAGCCGCCGGTGGTGTCGGGATCGGTCGGTCGCGCGGCTGGCTGCCCTGCCTTCGGTGGCGGGCTGCCCGGTCCGAACAGCTCGCAGGCGCT
>JAMFST010000479.1 GCA_026225435.1 Labilithrix luteola | reverse complement strand
GGCGATGAGGATCTCGAGCTCGATGCTGTCGATGTCCCCCGCCGAGCCGGTGGGCAGGTAGGTGATGATCTCGCCGTGCGGCTTCGCCCGCGACTTCACCTCCTCGAGCGCCGAGTCGATGCTGGCGAGGGAGAACTGCGCGCGGATCCGGTAGAGCGACAGCCCCGCCTGGATATTTGTACGAAGTCGGTGCTCCTCGTACTCGGTGAGCACGCCGAGCAGGTTGGGATCGAGGTCGTAGGCCCCCTGGTTGGTCTGCCCGCCGCCACGCCCGCCGGTGACCTGCCCGAAGGCGACGAGCAGCGCCTTCACCTCGGCGGCCGGCTCGGGCCCGTCCCCCTTCACCGAGGCGAGGATGCGGCCGTACAGATCGACGGACTTGAAGAGCAGGTCGAGGACCGCCGCGGTCATCTCGATGCGCCCGAGGCGCAGGTCGTCGAGGAGATCCTCGAGCTCGTGCGACAGCCCGGCCATCATGGCCGCGCCGAACAGACCGGAGAGCCCCTTGAGCGTGTGAACCGCGCGGAAGGCGTCGTTCACCAGCTCGGGATCGCTGCCTCCGTTCTTGGAGAGCTGATCGAGCGCGAGCAGGTCGCGCGAGAGCCCGTCGACGATCTCCTGCGCCTCGGAGAAGAACTCCTCCCGCGCCTTGTCTCCGGCGGAATCTCCGCGACCTCCTCCTCCGCCACCTCCTCCGGGCTCGGCCATCAGCTCGCCGGCGGAGTCGAGGCGGTCGGCATCGACGTCAGCAGCAGCCGCTCACACACCGCCTGCAGCTCCTCGGGGCGGAACGGCTTGGGCACGTAGGCGTTGGCTCCGAGCGCGAGCCCGCGATCGACGTCCCGCTGGGCCGCCTGCGTGGAGATGATCACCAGCGGCGTGCCGCGGTGATGCTCCGAGCGGCGGACGAAGTGGATCAGCTCGAGGCCGTTGATGTCGGCCATGTTGATGTCGGTCACGACGAGATCGAAGCGCTGGCGAGGCAGGATGCGCATCGCATCGAACCCGCAGGTCGCCTCCACCACTTCGGTCCCGTCGAGGCGCGCGGAGTAGACCGGATCTTCGAGGCAGGCCCGGACCAGAGCGCGCGTCGCCGCTGAGTCTTCGACGACGAGGATGCGACGCATACCTGGATGGTACGGCTCCCCGGCGCGATCGGCCAATTGAGCGCGACCGGATGACAATCCCGCTCAGAAAGAGCCGGAAAAGAACGGAAACAAGGTGGGCTGAGTCGCGCTTGGCCCCGACGAGCGCGCAGACCTGGCGCTGGTAAGCGAGCCGGCGGGCGACGCCGATGCCGCGAAGGGATTGGCGCCACTGATCGCATCTCCGATGAACAGCGTGGTGTCCCAGAGCGCGTGGAAGGCGATGGACATCGGCAAGCCGCCTTCGAGGTACGCCTCCTCGGCGAGGAGCGAAAGTCCTGTCCGCTCGACCAGCCCGCGGGCGATCTCCGCCGTCGAGTTCGCGCCGAGCTCCCCCGGCACGTGGAACGCGGCGAAGGCCACCGAATCGACGATCGACGCCGGCCAGCGACCGATGCTGGATCGCAGCTCCTCGAAGAAGACGCCGCGGAAGAACGCTTCCTCGGTGACGCCCGCGTCGAGCCCGAGCGCCACGCCGAGTAGCGCGTCACGCGTCGCCGGCCCGACCCGCGCGCCCGTGCCCTTCGCCTGGGCCGAGATACTCAGGGTCGAGGCCACCCCGACGGCGACGATGAGCGGCACGTAGACGATCGGACGCGCGAGGTTCTTCGGCTTGACCGGCGCGGTGATCAGCTCGTCTGCCGTCCACGGTCGCCACCGGTCGTCCCACGCGTCCGACTGGCTCTCCACGCGGGCGTCGCGATAGGTGGCGTAGGTGGAGTACAGCCCCAGGTGGACCGAGATGTTGTCCATCGCGGTCCAGTAGGGCCCGAGG
>JAMFST010000478.1 GCA_026225435.1 Labilithrix luteola | reverse complement strand
GTACATCCTGGGGGTCGACGTGGTGGGCACGGTCGAAGCGGTCGGCGACGGCGTGAGCGGGTTCGCGGTGGGCGATCAGGTGATGGCGGTGGCGGGTCATGCGTACGCCGAGCTGTGCGCCGTGCAGGCGAAGCTGGTGACGCGCGTGCCCGAAGGGCTCGACGTGGCGACGGCCGCCGCGTTGCCGCTGGTGACGCTGGCGGGGCACGAGCTGGCGATCCGTGGTGCGAAGGCGGCGCAGGGGCAGACGGTGCTGGTCACCGGCGCGCTCGGCGGCGTGGGGCGCTCGGCGGTGTTCGCCGCGCTGGAGAAGGGCGCCACGGTGATCGCCGGCGTGCGCGGGCGGCGGCTCCACGAAGCGCGCAAGCTGCCCGGCATCTCGGCGGCGGTGGCCCTCGATGACGACGCGGCCCTCGCCGCGCTCCCCCCGCTCGACGCCATCGCCGACGCGGTGGGGCACGAGGTCGCCGCGCGCACCATCGGCAAGGTCAAACCGGGCGGCTGCTTCGGCTGCTTCCCCGGCGCGCGCGAGGCGGTTCGCGGGCAGACGCACCTGCAGGTGACGGAGATCATCGGCCAGCCCGACGCAGCCCTCACCCGCCACTACGCCGAGGCTGCCCTCGCCGGCCGCCTGTCGATCCCCATCACCCGCGAGCTCCCGCTCCGCGACGCCGCCGAGGGGCACCGGCTCGCCGAAGCGGGAGCCTCCGGGAAGATCGTGCTCCGCGTGCACTGAGCCAAGCCCGAAAAACTCTGTCACCGCCGTCACAGAGAACGCACGAAAACTTCATCTCAGATTACACTGCTGCCGTGCGCCTGGACGAAGATGGGTGGTTATCGCACCTTGCGAGATTCTTCGACGACCGAGCGTCCATCAAGACCGGCATCCGGCTCGCGGCGCTGACCCTCGCCGTCGAAGCCATCGCGGTGCTGCCCGGCCGCATCGCTCTTGGGAGCGCCCAGGCGCAGCTCGGTCGCTCGCCGGCCGAGTTCGCCATCTTCGGCACGTGTCGCGACGTGTCGGATCTCGCGCTCCCGGTCGGCGCGATCGCGCTGGTGGCGCTCTCGCTCGTCATGCTCGTGCGCAGCTCGTCGAGCCAGGAAGGCGCGCGCGCGTCGCCTCACCACCGCGCGCGTGATGACCGCGCTCCTGGCCGTCATCGGCGTGGTCGTCTACTTCATCTCCGCGAGCACCGCGGAGTTCAAGATCGAGCGCGGCGTCGACGCGACCTGGTTCGACGTCGAGCTGACCAAGGGCTGGGGCAAGCCGCTCGACACGGTCATCGGCTTCATGACCATGCGGAGGCACCTGCTCCCCGGCTCGATCGCGCTCCTCCTCACCTGTGCGCTGCTCTATGCGGTGTACCGGCGTGGCCGCGAATGGGAGCTCCCGCAGCGCGTGCCGGCGCTCATCGGCTTCGCGCTGACGAGCGCCATCGGCTTCGGGCTGGCGCTCATCCCGCTCGACCCGCACGTCCGCGTCTTCCAGACGATCGTCGATCGCCACGTGGTGGGCGAGCCGTTCCTCAACCTGTTCCGGTCGTTCGGACAATCGCAGGAGAACGTGCAGATCGGGATGAAGGCGCTCATCGAGCGCGCGCAGTTCTCCCCCGCGCAGTCGCAGGGGGGCGAAGCGCTCCTCGGTCTGCCTGCGCTCCCCGCCACGCTGGATTGCCACGTTCACCCCTTCACGCGCGCACTGCCGGTCAACGGCGTGGAGACTCCGCTCCCCTCGGCGCTCGGTGCTCACCCGCTCGAGCCCAACGCGGCCGAGGCGCTCGCGCTCGTCGACCAGCTGTCGGCCGAGCTGTACGCGGGCCGCGACGCCGCGCCGATCGACGTGTGGCAAGTCATGCTCGAGAGCTATCGAGGCGATGACATCCACGCCCTCTCCCCCTCCGCACCGGAGGCGCTGGCGCCGTTCACCAATGCGCTCTACGACGCGGCCACCGGCGCCGCGCGGCACGGCGACCCCGCCCTCGGCAACGCGGAGGTGGTCGCGTTCCGCAATCTCTGGCAGGCAGGATCACGCACCTCGCAAGGCGTCTCCTCGTACATGTGCGGCCTGGGGATGATGCCCTACGGGCTGAGCGCGACGCGCGACTTCGGCCCCATCCCGCTGCGCTGCGTGCCGGACGTCCTCTCCGACGCGGACTTCGAGTCCACCTTCTTCTATGGCGGCTCGCCGAGCTTCGACGAGATGGATTCGTTCTTCCGCGGCCACGGCATCAAGGAGATCGTCGGCGAGCTGCAGCAGCCTCTCTCGTCCCCGACCTCCGAGGTCGGCGTCTCCGACCGCGCGGTCGTCGCTCACGCCATCGAGCGGGTCGCGGGCGCGAAGCTGTCGGGTCGGGGGCGGTACAACCTGATCATGTCCGGCTCGAACCACAGCCCGTACCGCCGCCCGGACGACCTCCCCACGGAGATCGACGAGCGCGTCACCTCGCTCGTCGCGCACACCAGCGGCTTCAGCGGCACGTCGGACGACGTGGCTCGCCTGAAAACCTTCGCCTACACCGATCGCGCGCTGGCCGAGCTCTACGCCGGCGTCGGCGACGCACGCGACCACTCCATCTTCGTCTTCGGCGCCGATCACTCCACCGGCGAACCGTTCGTCTGGGCGCACGACAAGGACAAGGACTGGGTCATCGACCGGGCGCTCGCGCGCATCCCGTACGTCATCGTCTTTCCCGAGCCACTCATCGCCCGGGCCGCGCACCCTGACGTCGCGCGCGATCTCGTCCACCGCCTCAACGCTGTCCTCGATCGCCAGGAGTGGTCCCAGGACGACACGCCGCTGTTCCTCCTCACGCTCCTCGCGCGCGCGCCGACGATGCAGGCGAT
>JAMFST010000477.1 GCA_026225435.1 Labilithrix luteola | reverse complement strand
GCGACCTTCGTGCGATCGAAGCTCGCGGAGCTGCTGGACGATCTCCGCGAGGGGCGGTTGATCGAGACGGTGCCGGATCCCTTCGCGCGCCACGGTGGAGGAGCGACCGGTCAGGGGGCCAAGCCGCCGGCGCCGGCGACCGATGCGCACGAGGCGACCGACGGCCCCGCGCCCGTCACCCAGCGCGATCCGCATCCACCCGCCTCGGCGCCGCCTCGCGCCGTGGTCTTTCCGCTCGTCTCGGTGGTCGCCGCCGACGGCGAGATCGATCCGCGCGAGCGCGAGCTGGTCGACCGCTTCCTCCGCAGCGAGGGGCTCGAGCCGCTCCACGACGACGAAATCCGCGTCCACCTCCCGGACGAGGTCGCTCACCTGGTCCCGGCCCACCGTCGCGAGGCGGTCGTCCAGCTGATGTGCGAGACGGCAGCCATCGACGGCGCCGCCGACGCCAGCGAGATCCGCGTCATCCAAGCGTACGCCGCGGCGTGGGGGGTGCCGGCGGAGAAGATCGAGCTGTGGATCTGGGCGCACGAGAACATGGGGGAGCCATTTGCCCGCCAGTTCTGGAAGAAGCTGCGACGGTTCGTGCTGTCGAGCCGGTGGGAGCAGCGCGGCTAGTCGTCGACGGGCGCCGGACGCATCTCCCGTCCTTCGGGATCGGTCTCGAGCACGGACTCGTGCAGGCTACCGAAGTTGGCGATGGGCTCCCCCTCGTCGTCGAGCAGAAGGAGCGCCCAGTTGAGATGCTGCAGCTCCGGCTCGGCGACCACTCCGGTCCGGTCGAGCAGGTTGCACATCGCATCGAGCATCTCCCACTGCTTCACGCGGACGATCTCGTGAATGTCCTCGGGAGACGCGCCGGCGGCAATGACGCGCGCGAGGGCCGGAGCGAGACCGTCCCCAGGGCCGTCTCCCGCGCCTCGGCGCTTCAGGAAGGCGAGCGTTCGTCCGATCCAGTGCGGAGAGCTCTCGACCGCGCTCCACGCCTCCCGCAGGAAGACGAACCTCGCGAGCTGCGGGATGCCCTCCTGCAACTGCGAGCGCGCCCGCGACTCCGGCCCACTGGCGCCCGCGAGGCGAAGCAGCTCCGTGAGCTTCGCCATGGCTTCCTCGGTGTATCCCTTCGGCAAACGCATCCCCATTTGCGGTGATCTCCAGAGAGTTAGTTCCTGCGTGTCAGCGCGCCCGTCGCCGCGTGCTCTTCGCGGGTGATGGACTGGTCGTGGTCGGTGTCGACCGCGTTCATCACCAGCTCGGCAATGAGGGGAGAGGGCGCTTCGTGCGAGGCGCTCGCCAGCGCGGCGGCGAGCTCGGATACGCTCACGCGGCCATCGTGGTCGGTGTCGATCGCGTCGAAGGCAGGCAGGCCGCGGTACAAGGCGAGCGCGAAGGCCTCGACCAGGACGTGCTTGGCGTCGCGCCCGGAGCCTTCCGCCGGGATGCGCTCGGGGTGTTCGCGCGCGAACTGCACCAGCGGCTCGATGTGGTCGAGACCGCCGAAGAGGCTACGCACGAGGGCGACGGCGTAGTCGCGGGACGGATCGACCACGATACCGCCGACGGTCTGCACCTGGTGGGTGACCGCGTCCACGACCACGCCATCGTCGACCTGCAAGAAGGCGCCGGAGTCACCCGGCGCGTGGACCCGGGATGCGGCCACCGCATCACTCAGCACGCGGCCGGACATCCGCACGACGACCAGCTCGTTGTCGAACGGCAGCTCCGCCTTCAGGTCACCGTAGGTGAAATGCACCCGGTAGTCGCGCGACGCGCGAACGCCGCCACCGTTCATCAAACCAACCTCCGCGCCCAGCGTATCGCGCAAGGTCGAGGACACCAGCGTCCCCAGCGACGTCTGCTGATGACGGGTCCCCACCGACGAGAGCGACGTGCCCGGCGGGATCATGAAGAGGGTCGAGGTCTCGAGCTCGTGGACCCGCAGCATGTGCCGGTCGACCCGCGCGCGGATCTCCGGATCTTCGGCGAAGCCGGCGACCGGCTCGAGGTGCAGGGTGACCACCGGCGGCGCCGAGGTGACGTCGTCCGGCCAGCGCAGCTCGATCACCAGCGCCTG
>JAMFST010000476.1 GCA_026225435.1 Labilithrix luteola | reverse complement strand
GTGCACTCCCAGGGATCTCATGACGCCGTCCGCTCTCCTCGCCCCTCTCGCTTCGATCGCTCCGTACGTCATCCTCGCTGCGCTCGACGGGAAGACGGCGTCGCCGGAGGTGCTCGCCACCGCGGTCTCGCTCGCCAGGCGCACGCCCGGCGCGCTGCTGCATCTTCTGCACATCGTCGAACGGCCCATCGGCGTGGAGGTCGCCGCGCTGGATCTCTACCGGCAGGAGCTCGCGGCCGGGTGCCGGTACCTCGACGACACCGCCAAGAGCGTCGGGGCGCGCAGCGACTTTGCGGTCGTCACCGACGCCCCCGGCGACGCGGTGGCCGATGCCATCCTGCGGACGGCCGCCTCCATCGACGCGGACCTGATCCTCGTCGGTACCAGCGATCCGAAGCCACTGGTGCGCTGGCTGCTCGGCTCCGTCGCCGAGGAGGTCATGCGCAAGGCGGGCTGTGCCGTGCTCGTCGTCCGTCCCAAGCGACACGCCCGGGCCGGTGCCCATCACGCGGCGCATCGCTGGCCGAGGTGGCGCGGATCATGGGGGAGAGCAACTGCGGCTTCCTCCCCGTGATCGACGGCGCCGGTCGACCGACCGGGGTGCTGTCGCTGAGCGATCTCGCCCGCGCTGCCGACCCGGGATGGACGGCGGATGCCGGCGGCGTGACGCCCGCGAGCGTCGTGTTCCTCCTCGCCAGCGTGGACCGCTCGGAGCCCGTCGAACCCAGGAGCCGTTCATGATCGAAGCGGTGTACGCGCCGCTCGTTCGACATCCGGCTGGAGAGCGCCTTGCAAGACGATCGGGCATGACGCACATCCACCAGCTGACCCGCGCCGAGGCGTGTGCGCTCCTCGCGCGCAACCACGTCGGGCGCGTCGCCTACAGTCTCCACGACCGCGTGGACATCGAGCCCGTCCACTACGTCTTCAAGGACGGCAGCCTGTACGTGCGCACCTCGCGCGGGTCGAAGCTCAGCGAGCTGCGCCACCATCCGTACGTCGCCTTCGAGGTCGACGAGGTGGCGTCACTCTTCGAGTGGCGGAGCGCCGTGGTTCACGGCCCGGTCGAGTTCCTCGACGCCGACGTCGACGAGGCGCGCTACGCCGAGGCGGTCGCTCACCTGCGCGACCTGATCCCCGAGGCGCTGAGCAAGGGCGACCCGGTCCCCTTCCGCAACGTGCTCCTGCGCATCCACGCGAACGAGATCGAGGCGCACGAATCCAGCTGAACGTCAGGAGGAGTTGTCCGCGCGCGTGCGACCGAGCCGGTACTCGTTGAGCCGGTACTGGATGGTGCGCACGCTCACGTCGAGCAGCTCCGCAGCCTTGGCCGTCGATCCGCCGACGGCGTCGAGGGTGGTCACGATGGTGTAGCGCTCGACCTCGGCCATCGTGGCGCCGGGGACGCGGATTCCTCCGAGCGGATCCGGCGCGGCCTCGAAGGGCAGATCGCTCTCGTCGACGACGGAGCCGGCGCAGAGCACCACCGCCCGCTCGACGGCGTTCTCCAGCGCGCGGACGTTGCCGGGCCAGCGGTGAGCGAGGAGCTTGGCGCGCGCGCCATCGGTGAAGCCACCGAGTCGCTTGTGGTTCTCGGTGGCGAAGCGGTGAAGGAAGTGTTCGGCCAGCGCCACCACGTCCGATCCGCGCAGGCGCAGCGGGGGCATCTCGATGCGCACCACGTTGAGCCGGTAGAAGAGGTCCTCGCGAAAGCGGCCGCTGCTCACGTCGGCGACGAGATCGCGATTGGTCGCGGCGACGACGCGCACGTCGGTGTGGACCGATTCGTTCCCGCCGACCCGCTCGAAGGTGCGCTCCTGCAGGACGCGGAGCAGCTTCGTCTGCGTCGCCATCGGGATCTCCCCGATCTCGTCGAGGAACAGCGTGCCGCGGTTGGCCTGCTCGAAGCGCCCGACGCGGCGCTTGTCGGCGCCAGTGAAGCTGCCTTTCTCGTGGCCGAAGAGCTCACTCTCCAGGAGCGACTCGGCGAGCGCCGCGCAATGGAGCGAGACGAAGGGCTCGACCGCGCGCGGGCCGAGGGCGTGGATCGCTCGGGCCAGATCCCCCTTGCCGGTCCCGCTCTCGCCGGTGATGAGCACCGTGGCCCGCGCGCCAGCGACCTGCCGGGCGATCCGGTAGACGTTCTGCATCGGCGGGCTCGTCCCCACCAGCCCTTGCAGACCGGTGGCGTCACGGTCGCGGAGCTGACGGCGAAGGTTCTCCGCTTCCGCCTTGAGCTGCCGCCCCTCGAGCGCCCGCTCGATGGCGATGACGAGGGCCGCGACGTCGACCGGCTTGGTCAGGTAGTTCTCGGCCCCTGCGCGCATCGCCGCGACGGCGGTGGTGACGTCGTCCGACGCGGTGCAGACGATCACCGGCAAGGCGGGGTCCTGCTTGCGCAGGTTCTCGAGCAGCTCGATGCCGCTCATCCGCGGCATGCCGACGTCGGTGATGACGACGTCCGCGGCGCTGTCGGCGAAGCGCTCGAGCGCCTGCGCCCCGTCCTCCGCGGTGAGCACCTCGTAGCCCGACCGCCGGAGCAGGGTCTCGAGCGCGCTCAGCGTGCCCGGCTCGTCGTCGACGACCAGGAGGCGGGCTTTCGGGCTTCTGGTCGTCATGGAGTCACCATGGTGCACGCGCGACGTTGCAACCTCGCGGCCAGCGCGATCACGGGCTGTTCATCGTCGTCTCACGCTGGCGCCGGGTGCAGATAGTGCGCCGACGTGCACCGCCTGCACATCCCGTCAGAAGGAGAACGCGTCGGTCGGTGCGCGCATGGCGTCGCCGAGGTCCGTGTAGGTGTGCGCGTGGACCCGCCGCTCCTGGTGGCGCGAGCAGCGCGTGTAGATGGCGCCGTTTGCGGCGGTGGCGGCAATGCACTCCGGGCATCCGGCCTCGACGGTCTCTTCCGCGGTGATCTCGCGCGGACGGACCGTGAGGACGGAGCACGGCGCGTCCCGGGCCACGCGCTCGGAGACGGAAGAGGTGAACACGCGCTCGAGCCCCCGTAGCCCGCGCGTGCCGACGACGACGAGATCAGCGCCGCAATCGCGCGCGACCGCTGTGAGGATGTCGTGGGCGATCCCCGTCTCGACGTGAACGGTGACCTCGCTCCAGGGGCTCCCCTCAGGGAGCGGAACGGATGCGCTGAGCCGGGTGCGCGCCGCCGCCACCAGCTCGGCCTCGACTTGCGACGCGACGATGGGCGCTTCGGCTATCCCCGAGCTGAGCGCCACCAGCGAGACCGCGTGCACGACGTGAAGCTGTCCACGACCCGAGAGCTTGCAGAGCGTCCGCGCCGTGGCGAGGGCGCGGTCAGAGGACGGGGAAAAATCGACGCCGACCACCACGGTGAAGGGGCGCGCGGCGGGCATGGGGGAAGCGGGCATGGAATCTCCTTCGGCTCGAATCGAGCGACACCCATCCAGCATCGAACGTGCCACGGCGGGTGCGTCTCCTGGCACGCCTCGTGATGAAGGCTCGATGTGCAACGCATCCTCCTGTGCCTCGATGACTCCCCTGCGGCCGACGCCGTGGTCCTGCGCGCGGAGGCGCTTCGTGCCGCGCTCCACGGCTCGCTCATCCCCTTCCGGGCGATCGCCCTGCCCTACGAGCACCAGACGGCGGCCGACATCCTCCGGCGCGAGCCGCGGGAGGTGATCGAGTGCTGGCGGCGAGAAGCGCTCGAAGCCGTGGAGGAGCTCGTGGCCTACCTGCCGCTCTCGGTCCGGGAACCGGCCCAGGTCGCCATCGGTCGACCGTGGGAGGCGATCTGCCAGGCCGGCCGCGACCTCGCCGTCGATCTGATCATCGTGGGTGCCCACCGGTACCATGGGCTCGACCGCGTCCTCGGGACGACCTCCGCCAAGGTCGTCGACCACGCGGACCGCTGCGTCTACGTCGTTCGCTGAGCAGCGCCGCGGCGCGAAGCCGTGCAGGTCCTGCATGCCCGCGCACCTCGTGCACCGTCAGCGCGAGACGCGGATGGTGCTGATCGACTCTGGTTCATGAAAGATCCCTCGCGGCGACGACCACGCAAGGAGCGGTCCTTCGCCCCGACGGCACCCTTCGTGCTCGGTGCACCCGTTCATGAACACGACGATGCAAGCAGCGGTGGTCGAGCAATTCGGGAAGCCCCTGGTGATGCGGGAGATGCCTGTACCCACGGTTGGCGCCGGTCAGATCCTGGTCAAGACCGAGGCGTGCGGTGTCTGTCACACGGACCTGCACGCGGCGCGCGGAGACTGGCCGATCAAGCCGACGCTCCCCTTCATCCCCGGCCACGAGGCCATCGGCGTCGTCACCGCGGTGGGCGCCGGCGTCCGCACGGCGCGTGCCGGAGACCGGGTCGGCATTCCCTGGCTCTACTCCGCCTGCGGTCACTGCGAGTTCTGCCTCGCGGGGGAGGAGACGGTCTGCCCGGAAGCGCAGTTCGGCGGCTACACGAGGAACGGCGGCTTCGCCGAGTACGTGCTCGCCGATCCGGACTACGTCGCCCACATCCCCGAGGGGCTGTCGGCCAGCGAAGCGGCGCCGCTCATCTGCGCCGGACTGACCAGCTACAAGGGGATCAAGGAGACGGGCGCGCGACCGGGCGAATGGATCGCCATCTCCGGCGTGGGCGGTCTCGGCCACCTGGCCATCCAGTACGCCAAGGCGATGGGGCTGCAGGTGTGCGCGGTCGACATCGACGACGGCAAGCTCGCGCACGCGAAGAAGCTGGGGGCCGAGGTCGGCATCAACGTCACCCACGGCGATCCTGTCGCCGCCTTGAAGAAGGCCACCGGTGGCGGCGCGCATGGCGTGCTCATCACCGCGCCGTCGCTCTCCGCGTTCAAGCAGGGGATCGCCATGGCGCGACGGCGCGGCACCTGCGTGCTCGTCGGTCTGCCGCCGGGCGAGTTCCCCGTGCCGCTCTTCGACGTGGTCGCCCAGTGCATCACCATCCGCGGGTCCTTCGTCGGCACGCGGCGCGACATGATCGAGGCGCTCGCCTTTGCGGCCGCGGGGAAGGTGAAGGCCGACATCGAGCTCCAGCCGCTGTCCGCGCTCAACGCGATCTTCGACCGGCTCCAGCACGGCGACGTCCCGGCGCGGGTCGTCCTCGACTTCGCCGCCTGACGGTGCTCAGCCCGCGCTCGGCGGCGGCAGGTACGTGGGCAGGTCGAGCGTGAAGACGCAGCCGGTGCCCGGGATGTCGCGGACGCCGAGCTCGCCGTGGTTCGCCTGGGCGCCCTTGAGCGCGATCGACAGCCCGAGCCCGGAGCCGGTGCGGTCGGCGCCGCGCTGCTCGAAGCGGTGGAACAGCTCCTCCGCCCGCCCCGGCGGCAGCCCACCGCAGTGGTCCGCGACGTCGAAGAACACGCGGCCGGCGGTCACCCTCGTCGTCAGCGAGATCCGGGTCGCGGGGAGCGTGAACTTGAAGGCGTTCTGCAGCAGGTTGGCGAGCACCGCGGTGAGGATCTGGCGGTCCCCTTCGATCTGCACGTCGCGGTCGACCGGCCCGATGTCGAGCACGAGGTCGCGCGCCCGCGCCTGCAGGAGCGAGCCGACCTCGAGGTCCTCGAGGAAGGACGCGACGGAGAAGACCTCCGCGTAGTGGTGCTGCGCGACGAGCCTGATGTCGGCGAGTGACCGGTCGGAGAGATCACGCAGCTGCATGAGGCTACGAGCGAGCAAGGCGCCGGTGCTGCCGCCGACGGCGACGCGCCCCACCCTGATGCTCTCGAACGCGAGCACCGCCACGTTGAGCACGTTGCGCAGCTCGTGGGACAGATCGGCCAGGTGCTCCTGGCGTTGCTCCTCGATACCGCTCTCGCGCAGGCGGGTGTACTCGGTGACGGCGCCGGCGATGGCGTCGTCGAGACACAGGTTCAGCGTGCGAAACTGCTCGGTCCCGATCGCCGCGCTCTGGTTCATCGCCTGCTCGGTGACGACCTGGCACACGTCGCCGTAGTCGTGGACCACCTGGGCGATGGTCAGCCCCAGCTGGAAGAGCTCGCGCCCGTGGATCGCCGCGCTGTCGGTGATCCGCTGGTGGTCGACGACATCGCTCGAGCGGGCGACCTCGAGAGCCTTCACCAGCTGCGTCAAGAAGATGGGGATGCCTCGCGAGAGCTCCGTCGCCGTGGGACGCGGCGACATCCGCAGCGCGACGCGTGCGCGCGTCTGCGCGATGATCGCCTCGCGGTTCGCGATGATGAACTCAGCGAGCATGGACACACCGTGGTCTTCGGCTGAGCCGAACGCAAGGAAACACGGCGTTACCGCCGGAACACATGACAACCCGCGCACAACGCCGCCTGTGGCTGATGCGTGCGGCGGTCGGCGTGGCAGCCGGTGGTGCAGGTGGCGCGATCGGAGCGCGGGCCATCGTGCGAGGAGTGGCAGCTGGCGCAGGCGGCGGCGTGCGCCGGAACCGAGTGGAGCGCCGGCAGGTCCTTCACCTGGTGGCAGGTCGCGCAGACGGGAGGCGCAGCCGGCCCTTTCGGTCCGTGCGGTCGATGGCAGGTGGCGCAGCCGCCGGCGACCGCTTGGTGCGGCCCCTTCGTCTTGTTCTCGTGGCAGGAGGCGCAGGTCGCCTTCGCCAGGTGCTCCCCGCTGTGCGGCTCGTGGCAGCTCTCGCACGCCTGGTGCCCCTTGGGCGCGGTGCTCTGCTCCGCCTTGTGGCAGGAGCTGCAGCTCGGCACCGCGATCGGCGCGTGAGCCGACGGTCCGTGGCAGCCGACGCACTCCTCGTGCCCCGGGTTGGTGGCCGTGAGCGACGCTTCGCGCGCGTGGCAGCTGGTGCAGAGCGCGAGCTTGGCGACCTCGGTCTTCGGCGGATCGAAGTCGTGCTCCTTGTGGCAGCTGCTGCAGAGGACGCCGCCCGCGTGCGCGGCGTTGTCGGTGTGGGCGATGGCCGCGTGGCAGCTCGTGCACGTGTTCACCTTGGTCGTCGCGGCGAGCCCGTGATCGGTCGGGTGCGCTTCGTGGCAATTCACGCAGGCGTCCTTGGTCCCGTGGCTCACCTGGATGCTGGCGTGGCAGGTGGTGCACGACGACGCGGCCGCGCCGGGATCGTGCGGCGTGTGGCAGCTGGTGCAGACGGCGTGCGCG
>JAMFST010000475.1 GCA_026225435.1 Labilithrix luteola | reverse complement strand
GTGGCCATCGTGCGCAAGGAGTCGGCGGGGCAGGTGCTCTTCTACCTGAACGGCACGATCAACGTGAACACGCCCGACGCGAGCACCGTCGCGCTCAACAGCCCGCCCGCGATGGACGTCGGCGGCGGGATCACCAGCGGCGGGACCAAGGGCTTCCAGGGCTACATCGACGAGGTCCGCGTGTGGAGCTACGCGCGCACCGCGGGCGCGATCGCCGGCGACGTCGTCGATCGCCTGAGCGCCTCCTCGGTCGCCGACACGGGCCTCGTCCTCTACTACAAGTTCGACGAAGCCGCCGGCGCCACCACCACCGCCGACTCCTCCAAGTCGAACCTGGCCGGCGCCGTCATGGGCAACGGCACCGCCACTCCGGTCTTCGGAAACGCCGTCACCGGTCGCTAGACAGTCGACCTCTCAATCCATGGGGCCGTGGGCGCGGCCGTTGATGAACTGCTGGATGATGCCGTCGTCGGCGTTGCGGAAGTCTTCGCGCGTGCCCGACAGGCGCACCTTGCCCTGGTAGAGCATGACGATCCGGTCGGCGATCGAGAAGATGCTGACCAGGTCGTGGCTCACCACGATGCTCGTCACCTTCAGCTTGTCGGACAGCTCGCGAATCAGCTTGTCGACGCGGCGCGCGCTCACCGGGTCGAGGGACGTGGTCGGCTCGTCGAAGAGGACGTAGCTAGGATCGAGGGTGAGCGCCCGGGCGATGGCCACGCGCTTGCGCATCCCGTCCCCCAGCGCCGCCGGGTAGCGGTCGCGGAACTCGTCCATCTGCACCAGCTCGAGCCGCCGGCGCGCCTCGTCGAGCGCTTCCTTGGGTTTCAGCCCCTTGTGCTTGCGCAGCGGCAGGGCGACGTTCTCCGCGCAGGTCATCGAGTCGAAGAGCGTGGCGTGCTGGAAGACCATGGCGCACTTCTTCCGCACCGGCTCCATCCGCTTCTCGTCGAAGTGGCTGATCTCCTCGTCGTCCATCCAGATCTCGCCTGCGTCGGGCGCCAGCAGGCCCACCAGGTGCTTGATGAGGACGCTCTTGCCCACGCCCGACGCGCCGATGATGAAGAGCACCTCGCCGGTGCGCACGTCGAAGCTCACGTCGTCGAGGACCCGCTTCTCGCCGAACGATTTGACGATGTGCTTGAACGAGATCATCGCGCCCGTCAGCTCGGGAACACCAGGTAGCCGGCGGTGGAGATGAAGAAGTTGAGCATGATGATCGCCAGCGAGGAGCTGACCACCGCGCGGGTGGTCGCCGAGCCGACCCCCTCCGAGCCGCCGAAGGTGGACAGCCCGGCGTGGCCGCTGACGATGGGGATCGCCGCCCCGTAGGCGATGCACTTGGTGAGGCCGACGATGATGTCGCCGTGGTCGACGAGATCGCCGTTGAAGAAGGTGCCGAAGCGGACGCCGAAGGCGAAGTAGGCGGTCACCGAGCCGACCAGGAAGGCGAGCGCGCCCGCCCAGATGATGAGCACCGTGGTCATCATGAGGCTGGCGAGGAAGCGCGGGACGAGGAGAAAGTCGATGGGATCGGCGGCGCACATGCGCAGCGCGTCGACCTGCTCGGTGACGACCATCGAGCCGATCTCGGCGGCGATGCCGGCGCCGATGCGCGTCGCCAGCATGAGCGCTCCGAGCGAGGCGGCCAGATCGCGCACCAGCAGCTCGAGGTAGGTGGCGCCGAGCAGGGTGAAGTCGGGGACGATGCGCTCCGACTGCAGACCCGCCTGGTACACCATGATCATGCCCATGAAGCCCATGGTGCAGGAGAGGAAGAAGAGCGAGCGGTTGCCCATCTCGTACATCTGGCGAGCCAGCGCCCCCTTCTCGCGCCGGCCGCGGACGCAGTAGTAGAGCGTCTGGACGAGCACCGAGTAGAGCGAGCGAGCGCCGCGCGCGGCGTCGATGGCCGCTCCGCCGAGGCGAGCGACGAGCCCGGGGGACTCCGAGTGTTCCGGCCCCTCAGGTGTAAGAGCCGTGCCGACGCTGCTCATGCGAGGATGAAGCTCACGATGTAATCGAGGGCGAACACGCCCGCCGCGCTGGCCACCACGGTGGCGTTCACCGCGCGTCCGACGCCGGGCGCGCCGCCGGTGGTCGACAGCCCGAAGTGGCAGCTGGAGAGCGCGATGACCAGGCCGAACGTCACGCTCTTCACCAGCCCGGTGGCGACGTCTCCGAAGCCGAGCAGGCCGCCGGTGACCCCCTGGTAGAAGACGATGGGATCGACGCCGAGGATGATCTGCCCGGTGTAGGCCGCGCCGGTGAGGGCGAGCACGTCGGCGAAGAGCGTCATCATGAAGAGCGTGGCCACGATGGCGAGGAAGCGCGGCGTGATGAGGAAGGAGATGGGGTCGATGGCGAGCACGCGCAGGGCGTCGATCTGCTCGGTCACCACCATGGTCCCGAGCTCCGCGGTGTTGTTGGCGCCCACCCGCCCGGAGATCATGAGCGCGGTGAGGAGCGGCGCGATCTCGCGCAAGGTGCCGAAGCCGGCGCCCCAGCCGAGGAGCGACTCGGCTCCGTAACGCTGCACGATGACCGCCGCCTGGACCACCATGATGGCGCCGGTGAAGAGCGCCGTGAGCACCACGATGGGCAGCGACCTGAAGGCCATGCGGTACAGGTTCCGCACCAGCTCCTCGCGGTCGAAGCGCGGCGGTACCAGCCGCGACAGCACGCGCCCGAAGAGCACGCCCATCGAGCCGGTGGCGCGTGCAATCTCGAAGAATCCAGCGCCCGCGCGCCCGGCG
>JAMFST010000474.1 GCA_026225435.1 Labilithrix luteola | reverse complement strand
CGCCGGCGTCGGAGAGGAAGCTGCTCTTGGTGCCGGTCGGCAAGGTGGCGTCGGCGAGGAGCGCGAGCCCGAGTCCGCCGGTCGCGGTGTTGTCGAGCAAGCTCGCCTTGATCGCGAGATCGAGATCGCCCAGCGCCTGCGCCGGCACGCCGCTCGTCGGCCCCTGGGAGCTCGCCAGCGGATCGCCGTCCTGCGCGAGCACGAACGGCAGATCGAGCCCGATCGACAGGTGCGCCCCGAGGCCCATGGCCGCGACGAGGTCCCCGCCGAACGAGCTGCTCACCGGGCGCAGAGCGACGTCGCCGTTCTCGCGCAAGGTCACCGGTCGGAGCGTGTAGTTGGCGATGACGCCCACGTTCCAGGCCCACGCCGTCGGGACGGTCGGCGCTTCGAGGACGAGACCCGCGGTCGGATCCGACGACGGGCGCCAGCTCTGCGTGTCGACGGCCGGAGGGGTGGCCGCGTGTGCCGGGCGGGCGGTGGTGACGCTGGCGGCCACCCCGAGCGACCCGGCGAGCAGGAGCGGGAGACGCGAGGCTCGTCGACGGATCATGTACGCGCGGGAAACGTTACGGCAGCCGAGTGCGGAACGAAATCCTATGGATGCTAACTAACGCGCTGTGACAATCACCAGCGCCCCGCTTTTCACCGAGTTTCGCCTCAAGGACGTGGTCCTTCGCAACCGCGTCGCCGTCTCGCCGATGTGCCAGTACATGGCGCAGGCGGGGATGCCGAACGAGTGGCACCACGTGCACCTCGGCGCGCGCGCCATCGGCGGCGCCGGCCTCATCGTCGCCGAGGCGACCGCCGTGTCCCCCGAGGGCCGCATCACCTGGGCCGACACCGGGCTCTGGTCCGATGCGCACACCGAGGCCTGGCGTCCGATCGTCAGCTTCATGAAGGCGCACGGCGCGGTGCCGGGGATCCAGATCGCCCACGCCGGTCGCAAGGCGAGCGCCAACCGCCCCTGGGAAGGGGACGACCACCTCCCCGGCGATGACGCCAATGGCTGGGACATCATCGGCCCCACCGGCGAGGCCTTCGGGGTGAACCTGCCGCGCGCGCCGCGCGAGATGACCGTCGCTGACATCCACCGCGTCACCAGGGACTTCGCCGCCGCGGCCAAGCGCGCGGCCGACGCCGGCTTCGAGTGGCTCGAGCTGCACCTGGCCCACGGGTATCTCGCGCAGAGCTTCTTCTCGCCGCTGGTGAACACGCGCACCGACGAGTACGGCGGCAGCTTCGCCGGGCGCGCGCGCTTCATCCTCGAGACGCTGGCGGCGGTCCGCGAGGTGTGGCCGGCGCGCTTGCCGCTCACCGCGCGTCTCGGCGTCGTCGACTTCGTGCCAGGGGAGCAGCCCTTCGCCGAGTCGATCGAGCTGCTCCGCCTGATGAAGGAGGGCGGGCTCGACCTCGTCGACGTCAGCCACGGCATCAACACCAAGGACGCCGGCGGCAAGGTCCCCTGGGGCAAGCCCGCGTTCCTCGGCGACCACGCCAAGCAGATCCGGAACGAGGTGAAGATCCCGACGGCGCTCAGCTGGGGAGCCGGCGAGGCGCACCTGGCCAACGAGCTCGTCGCCACGGGGGCGGCCGACGTGGTGATGGTCGCACGAGCCTGGCTCGACAACCCGAACTGGGCGCTCGACGCCGCGAAGAAGCTCGGCCTGGCGGACCCTCTGTCGGTGCTCCCGGCAGCGTACGCCCACTGGCTGAAGACCTTCGCGCCGCCGGTCCGCGCGCCGAAGTAAGCGCGGCTTACGACGAAGGACGCCGCTGGGAGGCCGGCGGCGTCTCTTCGCGCGCCGGCAGCTCGTGGGCCATGCGGATGCGCTTCGCCTCGAGGTAGCCCGCGCTGTACTGGTTGGGCGTGATGAGGACCGGCATGCGGCTCACCACCTCGATGCCGAGCGCGCGCAGCTTGTCGACCTTGTCCGGGTTGTTCGTCATCAGCCGGATGCTCTTCACGTCGAAGTGGGCGAGCATGTCCGCCGCGCAGTCGTACTCGCGCAGATCGTCCGGGAAGCCGAGCAGGCGGTTGGCGTCGACGGTGTCGTGCCCCTGGGCCTGCAGCCCGTAGGCGCGGATCTTGTTGGTGAGGCCGATGCCGCGCCCCTCCTGCCGCAAGTAGAGGATGGCGCCGCGCCCCTG
>JAMFST010000473.1 GCA_026225435.1 Labilithrix luteola | reverse complement strand
CCTGCTGGGCCAGGTGCAACACGCGTGACGGCTCGAGCTCCAGCGCCGCACCGAGCAGCCGCTCGGCGAGCACCACGGCCAGCTGCACCGCGCGATCGAGGCTGGTCACCGCGGCGCCGTCGGCCTCCGCCTTGAGCGCGAGGTACTGCGCGGCGAAGCGAGCCGTCTCCTCGGCGCGCGCGACCTCGGCGGCGCTCTGCCGGAGCGCTTCGACCTCGGCGTGAGCGGCGCCGCGAACCTCGGCGGCGTCCTTCTCCGCGGCGCGGCGCAGCTCGGCGGCGACGGCGTGGGCATCGACGATCGCCGCCGGCACCGAGCGACCGCGCGACGCGCTCCGCGACGAGAGCGGCGCCGAGCTCACGCCGCCGCTGGTCATGGCCGCACCGACGGCCCCCTTCACCACCCGCCCGCGCTGGATCACACGCGCCTCGGCGAAGGAGCAGGAGCGACCGGAGCGGCGGTCTTCGCGGCGATGTCGAGCGCTTCCAGCCCGCGGACGATCGCCCCCACGCCGACGGCGAGAGCATGCGCGCGCACCGCGCGATCCGGCGAGCGCAGCAAGCTCACCTGCCGCCTGGTCCCGGGGTCGGGCTCGACCCCTGCGGCGACCGCCAGCGACGCGACCGCGTCGTCGACGCTCATCCCCGCGAGCACCGCCATCGTGACGAAGGCGTTCAAGCGGCGCTCACCAGCGCGAACTGCTCCCCGGCGCCGTCGCCGGTCATCCGCGCTTCGCCGTCGGCCACCAGCTTGTCGAGGTGCGCGCGCAGACTGAGGAGCGCGATCGGCATCACGCCCGGCGGCGTCCCCTCGTACGCCACCGGCAGCAGCTCGCTCGCCGTCGCCGGCTTGCCCGCCTTCTGCAGGGCGTCGCGCACCTTCCCTTCACGCATCAGGCGATGCGCGATGTACATCCGGAAGTGCGCCGTGGGATCGTCGATCGGCTCGCCGTGCGCCGGCAGCGCGCGCCTGGTCGGCAGCTTCGCCAGCCGCTCCAGCTGCTGGATGTAGCTCTGCATGAAGCCATCGCCAGGGAGGATGAGGATCGTCCCCACCGTCGCCACCATGTCGCCGACGAGGATGTCGCCGGAGGCCTCGTCGTGCAGACACAAATGTCCAGGCGCGTGCCCGGGCGTGTGCAGCGCCTTCCACTTCGACGGCACCGGACCGTCGAGCACCAGCTCCTCGCCGTCGACGATCTTCCGCGCCGTCTCCCAGGCCGGCACGCGCGAGGCCGTCTCAGCGTGCGCCCACAGCGGCAGATCGAGCTCACGAGCCAGCTGCGCCACGCCGCCGACGTGATCGGGATGATGGTGCGTGGCGAAGAGCGCGATCGGCCGCCGCCCGCTCGACGCGAGACCGCGCACCCACTCGACGTAGGCGCGCAGCTCGTCCTCGTACGGCGTCGCCGGCTCCACCAGGATCACGTCGCGGCTGCCGAGCGCGTACGTGTTGGTGTGCGTCGCCGGCAAGATCGTCGGCGAGCGCACGGGAAAGAGCGCCAGTGTCTCCGAGAGCTGCCGCGGGCGAAGCACCGCTCCCCCCGCGACGCCACCCACCGTCGGCGGCGCGTTCGTCGCGGGCACGCCGGTGGGATGGATCACGCTCTCGGTATCGCTCGTCGTCACGAGGCCGACCTTCTCAGACGCGCTCGATCAAGACGGCGAGCCCTTCACCACCGCCGATGCAGATGGAGGCGACGCCCTTCTTCGCGCCGCGATCCTTCATCGCGTGCGCCAGCGTGGCGACGATGCGCGAGCCGCTCGAGCCGATGGGGTGGCCGAGAGCGACGGCGCCGCCGCGGACGTTGACCTTCTGCAGGTCGAGCCCGGAGAGCTGCGCGTTGACCATGGCGACCACGCCGAAGGCCTCGTTGATCTCGAAGAGATCGATGTCGCTCGCCTTGGTGCCGGTCTTGGCGAAGAGCGACGCCATCGCCTTCGACGGCGCGGTGGTGAACTTGGTCGGCTCCTGGGCCGCGGTCGCGTAGCCGGTGATCTTCGCCAGCGGCGACAGGCCGTGCTTCTTCACCGCCTCCTCGCTGGCGAGGATCAGCGCCGAGGCGCCGTCGTTGATCGGCGCGGCGTTGGCCGCGGTGATCGTCCCGTCCTTGCCGAACGCCGGGCGGAGCGAGGAGAACTTGCTCGGATCGCTCTTGCTCGGCCCCTCGTCGAGCTTCACCAGGAGCGCATCACCCTTGCGCTGCGGGACGCTGACCGCTTCGATCTCGGCGTCGAACATCCCTTCCTTCTGCGCGGCGAGCGCCCGGCGGAAGCTCTCCTTGGCGTACTCGTCCTGCGCCTCGCGCGAGAAGCCGTACTCCTTGGCGCACATGTCGCCGCAGGTTCCCATGTGCATCTGGTTGTACGGGTCCCACAGGCCGTCGTGGATCATCCCGTCGATGAGCGTGTCGTTGCCCATGCGGTACCCGCCGCGCGCCTTCTGCAGGTAGTAGGGCACGTTGCTCATCGACTCCATGCCGCCGGCGACGACCAGGTGCGCGTCACCCAGGGCGATCGACTTGGTGCCGAAGATGAGCGCCTGCATGCCCGAGCCACAGACCTTGCCGACGGTGACCGCCGGGACGGTGTCCGGGATGCCCGCCTTGATCAGCGCCTGCCGCGCCGGCGCCTGGCCGATGCCGGCGGAGAGCACGTTGCCCATGTAGACTTCGTCGATCTGATCCGGGGTCAGCTTCGCCCGCGAGAGCGCCCCCTTGATCGCGGTCGAGCCGAGCTCGACGGCCGGGACTGACGCGAGGACCCCCAGGTACGCGCCAATCGGCGTGCGGGCGGCAGAGACGAGGTAGACGGGCGGCAGCGCAGACGATGTACTCATGGTTCCGATCTATAACCGCGCCCGGGCAAGGCTGCACGGGGCTGGGCGACTTGTTCTCCATTCTCGTATGACGATCATCCTAGAAACGAAACGCTGCCGCTTGCGCAGCTGGCACCTGGACGACGTGATCGCGGCTCATCCCTGGATGAGCGATCCGGAGGTCTTCCGCTACCTCGGCACCAACGTGGTCTGCACCAACCTCGAGGAGACCGAGCGCGCCGTCGCTGCCGCCGTCGCCCGCGAGCTGCAGACGGGCTGGGCGATGTGGGCTTGCGAGCGGCTCGAAGACGGCAAGCTCATCGGGCGTGCCGGGATCAAGCAGCTCGACGGTGGCTGGGCCCGCTTCGACCCCAAGGCGACCTACGAGATGGAGGTCGGCTACGCCTTCGCCCGGGAGGAATGGGGCAAGGGGCTGGCAAGCGAGGTCGCCACCGCCCTGGTCGATTGGGG
>JAMFST010000044.1 GCA_026225435.1 Labilithrix luteola | reverse complement strand
GGCGCACCGGCACCGGGCCCGCTGCGCCGTCGCGGACGCCGAAGAAGTGACGCCGGGCGGCGGGGCGGGGCTACTCCTATCGCGGGGATAGGGGTTCAGCTCCTCCGGGACACCCACCAGAGCAGGCCGGAGAGGGGTAGGCAGGCGAGGAGGACAAGTCCGATGTGCTGGAGGAACCACATGCCGGCATCGTTTCACCGCCGGCCGGCCCGGGGAACCGTAACGATGATCGTTACGACTGGCGCATGCGGCGCGTGCGCATGCAGAAACGCCGGGGTTTTCGGAGCGCGCCGACGGGCGCGGGTAAGGCAACTGCTACCGGGACCGCGCCGGGATCGCTCAGAAATCGACACGTACGTTTCTTTAACGATTCCTTAAACTTGACGCGCGTCATTCGGGATTGACGCGATGTACATTCTGGACCGTGGTCCGGACGTGCGTCATGACTCCTTCACGATGAAGGAACGTGGACACACGATGAGCATCAAGGTCGACGGCGACGAGCTGGCGAGACTTCACGCGCTGGCCGATGCCGGGGACGAGTCGATCGGCGCGATGGTGCGCCGGTGGACCCGAGAGAGGTACTCGGCTCGCTTCGGCGATGCGGCGCCCCCGGTGCCCAAGCTGAAGCCCGGGCCGCCGAAGAAGTGAACGAGACGGCGCCGGCGCGGCTGCAACCGCCCGACGCCTGGCCACTCCAACCCCTTTGAACGAACTGGAGCAGCACCATGACCGTAGCGAAAAAGAAGACGAAGACGAGCACGACCGCGATCCCCACCATCCCGCCGAACACCGCCAGGAGCGCGGAGGCGCCGGAGAGCGGGGTGCAGAAGCTTGCGGAGCGTTCGACGGACCAGCGCCGGATCGAAGAGCTTGAGGAGCAGGTGGCCAAGTTCAAGGGCCATCGCGACGCGCTCATCCGGCGGGCCGCCCTGAAGCGGAGGGATTGGACGCTGGAGACCTACCGCGAGAACGCGATCGGAGCGGTCGCCGACTACTGCGGCAAGCTGAGCGAGACCGGGCGCGGGAGGGCGGAGTGGCAGGCCGTCTTCGACATGCTGCTCGCCGCCGTCGGCGCCGCGCCGTCGCAGGTGGCCTCGTGAGCCCGTTCGGTCCGCAGACCATCAGCGACAAGGAGGCGGTGCTGCTCGCGAAGAGCATCCGCATGCACGCCGGCTTGAAGCCCGGGCAGCGTCTCTCGATGCTCGCCGTCGCGCGTCGGATCTGCCTCACCCGGGTGTCGCCGATCCTGTCGGCGCAAGGCATTATCACGCCGTTCCGGGGCGGCTACATCATCACGATCCAGCCGCGGCTGACCGAGCGAGACTCCGTCCTCGCCCATGAGTTGGGCCACTGGGCGATGATGGCGATCAAGGGCCGCCTGGGGCGGCACACCGAGGCTGACGCCGACGCGGTCGCCCGCGCGCTGCTCGAGATGAATGGGCAGGCGTACACGACGCACGTCGAGGATCTGGCAAGGGCGGTGGCCTGATGCGCCACATCGCCATCGCCGGAGGCGGGCTCTCCGCAGCGCAGCTGGATCGCCTTGCCGCCGCTACCTTCCGCCGCGCGGGAGGCAGGGAGCACAATGGCGCGCTCGTCCCGATGATCATCAGGCTCTGGAAAGACGCGAAGGCCGTGCAGGTCGTCCCCGAGACCGCGCTCCGCTCGACGCCGGCGGCGCTGGCCCGCATCGACGGTCGGCTGCGCATCTTCGTGTGGGAAACGGTGACGCCCGACGAGTTCCGCTTCTCCGTGGCTCACGAGCTCGCGCACGCGGTTTTCCTCCACGAGAGGATGACGTTCTCCTCACCCGATGACGAAGAGTGCGCTGCCGACTCGCTGGCCCTCCGCTTCGATCACTTCAAGCGCGAGTGGATGCGAACGACGCTCCGCCGGGCGCAAGCTGTCAACGACAGTCTCGCCGCGCGGCTTGCCGCCAAGGAGAATCGCGATGCCGCGTAAGCTGACCGGATCGGTGGAGTGGCGGACGACGAAGGGCAAGCCGCCGGGGTGGCACGCGCGGGTGACGGTGCGCGACAAGGAGACCGGCGAGGTCGCTCGCCCGTGGGTGCACCTCGACGCGCCGCACCTGCTCAACACGCCGGAGGACAAGGAGCGCGCGAAGAAGCTCGGCGCGAAGGCCGCGCGGATGGTGAAGGACCGCGGGGGCGAGTTCGTCGGCGAGCGCGCCGCCGCTGCACCCCGCACTGACGCGACGATCGCCGAGCTCGAAACGAAGTGGCTCGACCTGGTGGACATCGACCCGAAGACGAAGCCGGCGACGCGCTACCAGCACCGGAGCGTGATGCGTGCGCACGTGGTGCCGCTGCTCGGCGGCCGCTCGCCGCGCGAGCTCGAGACCGGCGCTGCGGTGCTCCGCGCCTTCTTCCGCCAGAAGGCGGGCGAGAAGTCGGCGTCGACCGTGCGGAACATCGCCAACACGCTCACGCGCTTCTTCGACGACGCGAAGGCGGAGGGGTGGACGAGGATCGCAGTGAACCCGATGCGCAACCATGAGGTGCGCGCGGTGCTCCCGTCGGTGGAGTCGCCCGATC
>JAMFST010000472.1 GCA_026225435.1 Labilithrix luteola | reverse complement strand
GGCGGGAGCAGATCGTTCCGCGTGGAGGCGATCTGCCCGAGCTTGATGAACGACGGGCCGAGGTCCTCGAGCACCAGGCGTCTGCGCACGGCGGCGGCGCGATGATCGAGGTCGGGCCGCTCCACGGGGAGGGGCCGAGCGGCTGGATGCGCGCGAAGGACCTCGGACGCCCGCACGGCGCCGAGCCGCCCGCCGAGGTCACCGCCGCGCCCGGTGCCGCGCACGAGCGGTGGATCGACGTGGAGCTCTCCTCGCAGACGCTCACCGCCTACGAGGGGACGCGCCCGGTCTTCGCCACGCTCGTCTCCACCGGCATCGGCCCGCAAGGGAGCCCGCTCGGCACGCCCGTCGGCACCCACCGCATCTGGGTGAAGCTCGCCACCAGCACGATGGACAACGTGGACGACGAGGACCTCGCCTCCAGCACCACCATCCGCGGCGGCGACGAGGATGCGCACCGCTACTCGATCGAGGACGTCCCCTGGGTTCAGTTCTTCGCCAAGGGGGTCGCGCTCCACGCCGCCTTCTGGCACCGCGACTTCGGTCACATCCACAGCCACGGCTGCGTGAACCTCGCCCCGCTCGACGCAGCGAGGCTCTTCGGCTTCACCTCGCCGCACCTGCCGTCCGCCTGGAGCGCCGCGCTCCCGTCGGTGGTGGAGCCCGGCACCATCGTGCGGGTGCGCTGAGATGATCTCCGTCGTCGGAGCGGTGCGCGACCTGGTGCGCCTGCGCGAGATCTCGGTGGTGCTCGTGCGCCACGGCTTCGGCGAGTTCGTCACCCGCGCCGGCTTCGGGTCTGGCGGCAGCAGCCCGAAGAAGAAGAGCGACGCGCCGCCGCAGCTCGAAGGCGGCTCCACCACCGCCGTCCCCAGCATCCCGCCGCACGAGGTCGAGCGCGGCGAGGACGAGGCCAAGCGCATCACCCTGGCCGAGCGCGTCCGCCTGGTGCTCGAGGACCTCGGCCCGTCGTTCATCAAGCTCGGGCAGATCGCCTCCACGCGGAACGATCTGCTCCCGCCGGAGTTCGTCAACGAGCTGAAGAAGCTGCAAGACGAGGTGCCGGCGGTCCCCTTCGCCGACGTGCGCGAGCAGATCGAGACCGGCCTCGGCGCCACCATCGAGGAGTCGTTCCTCTCCTTCGAGGAGAAGCCGCTGGCCACCGCCTCGATCGGCCAGGTGCACCGCGCCGTCCTCGCCGGCCCGGCGAAGGAGGATGGGGAGGTCGAGCGCATCGAGGTGGTCGTGAAGGTCCAGCGGCCAAATGTACAGGCGACGATCGCCCGCGACCTCGAGCTGCTCCACATCCTCGCTCGGGCCCTCGAGAAGACAATCCCGGAGACGCGCATCTACTCGCCCACCGGCCTGGTCGATCAGTTCGACCGCTCGATCACCAGCGAGCTCGATTTCCGCGTCGAGGCGGACAACGCCGAGCGCTTCGCGCAGAACTTCGCCGGCCACGCCGAGGCGCGTTTCCCCAAGGTGTACCGGCAGACGACGAGCAAGAACGTGCTCACCCTGGAGCTGTTCCAGGGGGTGAAGATCGATCGCGCCAAGGAGGCCGGCTTCGACGGCAAGATGGTCGCCAAGCGCGCCCTCGGCGTGGTCGTGAAGATGGTCTTCGAGGACGGCTTCTTCCACGCCGATCCCCATCCCGGGAACATCTTCGTCATGGCGCCGGTGGAGTCGCCGGTGCTCGGGCTCATCGACCTCGGCATGGTCGGCCGGCTCTCGCCCGAGCTGCGCGAGCGCACCGTCGATCTCATGGTCGCCGCCGTGCGCAAGGATCCGTACGCCGTGGCCGACGCGCTCTACGCCATCGGTCGACCGAAGAAGAAGGTCGACATGCGCGAGTTCCGCGCCGAGGTGAGCGTGCTGGCGGAGAAGTACCTGGGCAAGCCGCTGCAAGAGATCCAGGTCTCGGCGATGATCGGCGATCTGGTGAAGGCGGCGCTCAAGTTCGACATCGAGATCCCCAGCGACTTCATGCTCGTCGGCAAGGCGCTGATGACCATCGAGGGGATCGGCAAGGAGCTCGATCCGCAGCTCGACGTGTTCGCCGAGGCGCAGCCGCTCTTCGCCGACATCTTGAAGCGTCGCTACTCGCCGGCGCGCCTCGGCAACGAGCTACTCCGCGGGGTCGAGCAGCTCTCGCGTGCCGGCTACGACCTGCCCATGCAGCTGCGCGAGGTGCTCGACGATCTGCGCCTCGGCCGCCTCGGCGTGCAGGCCACCGACGCGAACATGCCGCGCGCGCTCGACCGCCTCGGGCGGCGCGTCTTCACCGGGCTGTTCGTCTCGACCACGCTGGCGAGCGGTGCGTTCCTCCTGAACGCGAAGGTTCACCCCGCGGTTGCCTACGCGTTCCTGGCGGTGGCGGTGGTCGTCTGGCTGAGCCACGCGCTCCTCGACCTGCGCCGCGGATGACAGCGGAGGGGCTGCTCTCGCCGTAGAAATGGAAAAAGGCGACGCCGGTTAGGGCGTCGCCTCTCTCTACCGAGCACGCCGAGCATCTCGGCGCGCTCAGGGGCGCTTCACTTCGCCGCGATTCCCTGGAGGAAGAAGGCGATGACGAAGGAGAGGAGCACGAGCGACTCGATGAGCGCCAGGCCGAGGATCATCGGGGTCTGGATGCGCGCGGTGGCGCCTGGGTTGCGCGAGATGCCCTCGAGAGCGGCGGCCGAAGCCCTGCCCTGACCGAGCGTGCCGCCGATGACGCCGAGGCCGATCGCCAGGCCCGAGCCCAGCGCCGCGAACATCTTGACGCTGCTCCCGTTGGAGGCGGCGCCGCCGGCGGCTTCTTGCGCCTGCGCGATCACCGGAAGAAGGAACGTCAGGAGACCCGCGATGGCAGGCGTGAGCTTCTTGGTCGTCGACATCGTCATTCCTCTACTCTGGGTGCTTGCGAAGTTGTGGCTGCCGGGCGAGGCCTCGACCCGAGACGGCCGCCATGTAGCCCGTTGATTGGACAATTTCCAGTCGTAAGATTTTCGCGCAATCCGTTCAGCAACAACGGGCTGCGTTCCTTCGGCGCTTTCCAAATCAGTGCGCTGCGGCAGCGCCGTGCTCGGCGCCATGCGACTCGTCGTGCTCCGTGGCGAGCGCGATGTAGATCGACGTCAGGAGGCAGAACACCAAGACCTGGACGAGCGCGACGATCGTTCCCAGCATGAGAATCGGGATCGGCAGGAAGAGCGCCACCATCGAGGCGATGAGGCCGACCAGCAGGTGGTCGACGGCCATGTTCAGCATGAGGCGGATCGACAAGGTGAACGGGCGGAGGAACGTCGAGATGGTTTCGATGACGAACAGAAGAATGTTCACCGGCAAGAACGCCCAGCCGAGCCACGGGCCGGCGAGATGCTTCACGTAGCCGAAGCCGTTCTCCTTCAAGCCGTAGTAGTTGAAGGCGACGAAGACGACGAGCGCGCAGCCCCAGGTGATGTTCCAGCTGGAGGTCGGCGGCGTGAGGCCGGGGATCAACCCCATGATGTTCGAGAAGAAGATGAAGAGAGCGCACGTCCCGACGATGGGGAAGAAGCGCTTGGCCTTCTTCGGACCCATGATGTCCTTCATCAATCCGTAGAAGTAGCCGATGAAGAGCTCGAAGAAGGTGCGCAGCGACAGGTGCGCATCGGGGATGATCGCTTGCTCGCGGTTCTTCACCTGCGCGCCGACGATGGCGCCGAGCCCCAAGATCAGCAACACCACGAACAGCGAGGCGACGAGCGGCTCGGCCTGGTGTGCGGTGACGGGTTTGCCGCCGAGCGTCTGCCCGAAGCGGTGCATGTTCTCCCCGAGGGCAGGGAACATTGCGATCAGGTAGGTGAAAAAGGAGGTGTGCTCGGGCATGGCTCGTTCAAGGCTCGGCGGAGGGCGTCGACCGTGTACCACGATTCCCCGACCTTGCAGACATGGATACGGCGCTGACCGCGAGGCCGAGCGGCAGGGCGACGATCCCCGCGGCGAGACCGAGTGGATGCACCAGGCCGGACGCCAAGAGCCACCAGCTTCCGCCGAGGAGGACGAAGAGCTTGGCGATGCCGAGAAAGCCCCAAAGCCTCTTGTTCGAACGACCGGTGGGGTCGAAGAGTGCGCGCACCACCCGGCCGAGGACGTAGACGTCGAGGGCGACCAGGCCGGCCCCGACGGCGACCGACTCGGCGGCGTACCGGCCGAAGAGCACCCCGGCGACGACCGCGAGGAGCACGCCGAACCCGGCGACGGAGCTGGCGGCGACACTCAGCGACAGCTCGCCCTCGCCGGTGTCGTTGCTCGCGGTCTCAGCGACGTCGTTCATCGAGGTGTCTCTCCTGATCCGAGTGGTCCGCGTCGTGATGCTCGTCGCCATCGTGCTCCTCCAGGAACGTCGGCAGCACGACGCCCGCCTTCCGGTCGCGCTCGGCTTCGGCCTCGGCCTCGCGGGTCATCTTGCGGGCGACGATGAACAGCTGGCGAAACCCGGCGAAGGCGCCGAAGACGAAGCCACCGGCGGTGAACCAGCCGTGACCGCCGCCGACCTTCCCGTCGAGCCAGTGCCCGAACCACCAGCCGAGGCCGATGCTGATGACCAGCTCGATCCCCACGGTGCCGTAGCGCCCGAGGCTCTCGTACCCTTTGTACAGCGGGGCCATCGGCTTCGCGCGCTCAGCTCGTGACCGAGAGGACGTCGTCGACCGCCTTCTTGCGCGCCTCGAGCACGCGCGTCAGCCCCGGCACCAGCGCGTCGAAGGCGCGACCGCGGTGGCTGGTGACGAGCTTCTCCTCGAACCCCAGCTCCGCCATCGTGCGGCCGGTCGCCTGCGGCGCCGACGGGACGAAGATCGGGTCGTAGCCGAAGCCGCGCTGTCCACGCGCCTCGCGCACGATGTGCCCCTCGCAGGTGCCCTCCGCGGTGACGAGCGTCCCGCGGCCCCCGTCGTCGCTCACGCCGAGCGGATCGAGCAGCGCGAGCACGCAGCGAAAGCGCGCCGTGACGGGCTTGTTCGGATCGTCCCAGGCTCCGAGCTTGGTCAGCTCCGCCAGCAGCTTGTCGCGGTTCGCCTCGTCGGTC
>JAMFST010000043.1 GCA_026225435.1 Labilithrix luteola | reverse complement strand
TCTCCAACAACACCGCCACCGGCAACGGCGAGAACCCGAAGCAGGCCGGCACCACCGGCGGCGGCCTCGGCGGCGCGGTGTACAACGACGGCAACGGCTACACGCTGACCTCCTGCGGCACGCTCTTCTCCAAGAACGTCGCGCCCGACCTCGGCTCCGGCGCGATCTTCCAGGTGGTCGACGATCTGAAGGGGCAGCTGGTGCTCGAGCAGTCGACCTTCAGCGGCAACAGCAACACCGGCGCCGTCCAGGGGGCGGTGCACCCGTCGATCTACGTCGAGGCCGCTGACAAGGTCGGCAAGAACGGCGTCACCATCTCGAGCGACACGGTGTTCAACTAGCGGCGAGCCCTCCATGCCGCTGACCTCCGATTGGCAGACCGTCGTCGTCCGTCTCCTCCTCACGCTGCTCGCGACGGCGCTCTTCGTCACGTCTCCGTTCACGGCGCTGGCCGATGATGCGGCGAGGGCCACGCGATGTTCCGCTGACGTCGCCGCCTGGGCCGCTCGCGCGTCCGCGCGGAGCAAGATGGATGTGAGCGCCGCGGACTGTCCGCGTGGTGTCGTTCGACTCCACGTCGCTGGCGCAGGCTGCGACTTCGAAGTCTCGAGCGCGCGCGAAGCCGGGTTTCGTCGCACCGCCGATGGCGCGTTCGGTGTCTCTCCCATCGCCGACATCGACTGGAACGAGGCGCCGCCGGCGATGAAGCGAGCGCTCGACGGCGTGGTGGCTGCGCTCGAGGCCGACCCGTCGCTCGGTGTGCCGACCGGGGAGCGCGTGCTGGGAGGGACGGACAGTCGGGATACCGGTACACCTTCGCTCTGGCGCCGACCGAAGCTCGTCTCTCTCGCCGTCGTTGCGGTCCTCGCGCTCGCTTCGGTGGTCTACCGACTCGTGCGCCGGCGCAAGGTGCGCGCCGCGTCCGCCGGCTCTCCCGACGCGTGAGCCTCGCGCGCCCCACGATCCTGCGGCGAGTCGCGCTCGTCGGCGCCCTCGTGCTCGCCGTCGTCCTTTCCCGAGGGATCGGAACGTGGCCCGGTCTCTGGGCGCCGCGCGACGCCGTCCAGATCGACCCGGTGACGACCTCGCTCGCGCTGCGCCCGACCGAGGACGGAGCCGTCGTCGTCGACGCCCGGACCGGCCAGAAGCCGCTCGGAGACCTCCGCTTCAGCCACTGTACGCCGCTCGGCTCGCACGCCTCCGCCGGCGATCTCGGATGGGCGGATGTCCAGGTGTACAGCGTTCGCCCGGGCGTGCTCGAGCGGCTCATCGCGTATGCCAACGCGCACGGTGGTCCGCGCATTCACCTCCTGCCCGCCTGCACCAACGACGACGACCTGCTCGGCTGGCCGGTGGCGATGGCGGTCCTTCTCGCGATCGTGATGTGGGGCGTACGCGACGGGCGCTTCGGGCTGATGATCCGCGCGCCTCATCTCGTCCCCGTCGTCATTCAGCTCTCGCTCTACTTGTACTGGTCGCTCTACTGGACAGGAGTTGCCACCCGCCTGCCATCGCTCGTCGCGCAGATCGTGCTCGCCTTTGCACTCGACGCTGCCTTCTCGTTCGCGCGTTTTCGCAGGTGGAGAGTCGGGCTCTCCCCTTTGCCCATCGTCCTCAGCGCGAACCTCTTTGCCTGGCTAGGAGCGACCGACTCGGTCATCGCCATCACCGTCGCGATGGCGACGAAGACCTTTCTTCGCCGGGGTGGCCGCCATATTTTCAATCCGTCGGCGGCCGGGCTCACCGTGGGCGCGCTCTATCTCGCTCTCGTCCCCAGCTCCGGGTGGGCCGGCATCTTCCACTTCGAGAACCTCCCGCCGAACATGGCCGAAGTGGTCCTGCTCCTCGGGCTATTTCCGCTCTACCGGTTTCGACTCTCCCTGATTCCGCTCGGCGCGCTCTCCGGATTTCTCTTCCGTCCGCACGCGCTGCAAGACGCACCGAACCTGGCCTATCCGGGCATTCTGCTGGCCGTCACGCTCTTCGCTGCCGACCCGGCGACGACGCCGCGCTCACCCGGTGGATGCTTCCTCTTCGGGCTGTTCGTCGGTGTCGGCATCGCGCTCGGATCGAACCTGCTCCTGGCGCACGGTCACCCCGACGACTTCGCCAAGGTCCTCCCCGTGCCGGTGGCGAACCTGCTGGCGCCGACCTTCGACCGCGTCGCGGGGCGGATCCTGGTCGGCTGGGTCGCGCAGCCGTTCGCCGCTCGCTGGAACGCTCTTCACGTGCTCCTCTGGGTGGCCGTCATCGGCGCGCACCTGGCCTCGCAGAAGAAGGACACGTTCGAGGCGGGGCGCCACTGGACCTACCAGACGCCGACCATCCGTCGCGACGCCGATGACGTACCCCGCTGCGCCGCGAACCCCGCCTTCTGTCGCCCCTTCGCGTTCGTCGCGGAGGTGCAGCGGTGGCGGCAGTGAAGCGGCTCTAGGTCGAGGCCGATGCCGCGCCGATGACGTGCGTGCGCGCGAAGCCCGACTCGAGATCCTGCAGGGTGACCTGCACGGTGCCGCACGCGTCCACGTCGTAGCGCTCGGACACGAGCGGGCCCGTCCCCTCGAGCCGGCGCACAGGTACGCGGCTCAGATCGAGGTCCCCGCCGCGCAGGCGCGAGGCGAAGGGGAAGAGCACGTCGGTGAGCGGCGCGATCTCGCCGCGCGGGTGCCCGGCGTCGTCGAAGGCGGCGCACTCGAAGAAGCGGAAGTGCCCGATGTCGTGCATCGCCCGGTAGCGCCGCTCGATGGTCATCGGCGGCTCGCCCGGCTGCGGGAGCGGCATCTCACGGGTGAAGATCGGGTCGTAGCTCGCCTGCTCGCCGCCGTGCGCCTCGCGAAACACGCCGAAGTTGCGGGAGAAGCGGTCGTCGAGGAGGAAGCCGGCCTCCGGATCGCTGGCGATGGCCAGCCCGATGCAGACCGCGGCGTGCGGGTACGGCGAGCGATGCACGCGCCGGCCGAAGCGAGCGCGGAGCACGCGACCGACGACGGGGAGCGAGCTGGCGCCACCGACGACGTAGAGCCCGGCGACATCGGGCGACAGACCATCGGCGCCCGGCTGCGCGTCGCCTTCGCGCGCGACCACCGTGGCGAGGACGTCGAGCGTCCGCTCCACCAGCGGCGCGCAGAGATCGTAGTAGTCGTTGACCGGCAGGTTGACCTGCCCGTCGCCGTGTCCGTCGCCGACCGCGTCGCCGAGGTCGATGGTGACGCGGCGGGTGTTGGTGGTGAGCGCTTCCTTCGCGTCACGGCAGCGATCGAGGAGGCGCTCGCGAACGAACGCCGGCTGCGCACCGAGGTCGACCCCGGCGCGCTCCACCGCGAGATCGAGGAGGACGCGGTCGAAGTCGTCGCCGCCCAGCTCGGCGATGCCGGCGGTGGTCACCACGTCGTGGCTGGTGCCGCTCATGCGCACCAGCGAGGCGTCGAAGGTGCCGCCGCCGAGATCGTAGACGATGACGTGCTCGCGGCGCGAGGTGATGGTGCGCGCGTGCCGGTGCGAGTACTCGAAGCCGGCGGCCGACGGCTCGTTGAGCATCGCGCGCACGGTGAAGCCGGCCTTGCGGAAGGCCTCCAGCGTGAGGAAGCGCTGCGTGCAGAAGGCGTTGGCGGGCGTCGCCACCACCGCGTCGAGGCGGTCGGCCGAGCGCAGGTTGGCCGGCAGGTTCGAGCGGGTGCGCAACGCCTGGGCGAGCGCCGCGATGAAGCGCGTCACCAGCTCGGCGACGGGCATCCGCGTGGAGCCGACCCGGACCACCCCGCTCGACGCGACGTGCTTGCCGCCGAGCAGGCGCTTGAAGGAGCGCACCTGGGAGAACGAAGGATCATCCAGCGTGGCGAGCGCGTCGAAGCCGAACCGCAGCTCCCCGGCGCGCTCGGCGACCACCGACGGATACCACTCGACCAGATCCCCGGTGTCGCTCTCGAAGCTGACGACGGGATAGTTCCCGCGGTCGGCATAGGCCACCACCGTGCGCGTCGTCCCGAAGTCGATTCCTAGCCCCACGCGGCGGGCTCTAACCCAGCGCGCGGACCGCGGGCAAGTTTCCGGCTACGCGGCCTCCGCGCTGCGCACCCTCCGCCGGTAGGCGCCCGGCGTCTCGCCGAGGTGGCGCTTGAACACCTTGGTGAAGGCCCCCTCGGTCTCGTAGCCCACGGCGCTCGCGATCTGCGCGATGGTCACGGGCCCTTCGGCCAGCAGCTCCGCGGCCCGGTGCATGCGCCAGCGGGTCAGGTAGGTGAGCGGCGCGACCCCCAGCTCCTCGGTGAAGCGCGCGGCGAACCCCGAGCGCGACATGGACGCCGCCTTCGCCAGCGTCTCGACGGTCCATGGATCGGCGGGGCGCTCGTGCATCCGCTGGAAGGCGACGCCGAGCTGTGGATCGCCGATGGCGCGCAGCCAGCTGGCCGACTCGCACGGCCGGTCGTGCACGTGGCTGCGGAGCGCGTGCACGAAGAGCACATCGGCCAGGCGGCTGGCCACCAGCTCGTAGCCGGGGGTCTGCGCGTGCATCTCCGACGCCATGAACTGCAGCGTCGACTCGAGCCAGCGGGCCGCCTCGCTGCTGTCACCGCGCACGTGGAGCAGGGGAGGGAGAAAGGCGATCAGCGGATCGAGCTTGGTCGACGCGAAGGAGAAGCCGGCGCTGATGATGGTCGTCGGTGCGCCGCCGCCCCCGTACTGGATGTTGCCGCCGCAGCGCCCGCCGCGTTGCGCGTAGACCTCGATGGCGGAGGCAGCGCGGCTGCGCGGGTGGTCCTTGATGGTGTGCGCCAGCCCCTGGTGGACGAGCACGATGTCGCCGGTGGTCAGCTGGAGAGTCGTTCCCGAGCCGGCCCCGCGGGTGGTCAGCACCGCGTTGCCTCGCGACACGGCGTACAGCGTCGAGCGCCGCTCGTTGTCGAGATGCATCCCCCACGGAGCGCTCAGCTCGAAGCGACCGTAGATCTGGTTCTTCGATTGGACTCCGTGGAGGAGGTTGGTCAGAACATCCATCGGTCGCTCCTCGTCGTGGACGATTGGACCATGAATATGGACGTCCTAGCGGTACTCGTCCAGCGGGGCGGCGCTATCGATCTCGTCATGCAGATTGAGCGCATCGACGATCGGCTGCAGAAACGCCGGCGGCAGCAGCTGCGCCTCGTCCAGGATCACGACGCTTTCGCAGATGTTGTGCAGCTTGCGGCAGCGGCTGGTGCGGGCGGCGAAC
>JAMFST010000471.1 GCA_026225435.1 Labilithrix luteola | reverse complement strand
GTAGCTGTTGCCGCCGAACGACTCGTTGAGGATGTCGACCTTGTCGTGGACGACGGCCCACTCGATGGCCTGCACGAAGCCGGAGTTGGTGGTGAGCCCGGCGTTGCTGAAGACCTTCACGCCGACGAGCGAGGCGCCCGGGGCGATGCCACGAACGCGGATGTTGCACGGCGAGGGGAGCGGGTACGCCGCGCCGACGAACTTGCTGATGTCGTAGTCGAGCTCGGTCCCGTTGGGCGTGTCCTGGGCGGCGATGGAGCTCGCGTCGCCGAACATCTCCGAGCCGGTGGTCGGGGTGCCGGCGGGGTCGCCGGAGAAGTCCTGGTAGTCGACGACGACGTTGGTGCCGTCGGCGCGGATCAGGCCGGGGTTGTTCGGGTCGAAGCCGTCGGCGACGATGCCGACCTTCACGCCCTGGCCGGTCACCTTGTTGCCGGCGCCATCGAGGATCTCCTGCGCCTGCGGCGTGGTCGGATCGAGGAAGGCGGCGTTGGTGAGCTGCAGCGCCTCGGGCTCGAGGGTGTTGCAGAGGTCCGTCGCGTCCTTGGGCTTCGAGCCCTTGTGCGTGCCGGTGGGGCCGAGGTCCGCGCGGGACAGCGTCGGCAGCTTCATCACCGCGTCCGGCACGACGGCGAGGACGCTGGAGTCGGCGGACAGCTGCGTGACCTCGTCGGCCGACAGCGTCGTGGCGAAGCCGTTCACCAGCTGGAAAGTCTTGGCGGTGCGCGCCTTGGTCGCCTGCAGCTGCGCGAGCAGCGGCTTGGTGGCCGAGGTGACGGCGGCCGGGCGGGCCGTCAGCGAGCTCGCACCGGTCAGGGCCGGCAGCTGGTCCTTCAAGATGACGATCATGGCCGCATCGGCCTTCACCGCCGCGGTCGCCGCCTGGATGGCCTGTGCGTTGGCCGAGCCCAGCGCCGCGGACCCGGTGGTTCCGTCATCCGGGTGGCTGCAGCCGGTGAGCGCGGCAAAGCCGGAGAGGAGCGCGATGGAGGTGAACTTCGAGGCCCTGAGCATGGCAACGGCTTAACATGTAGGAGGACCTCCGGCAACGTGGCCAAAGGTATTCCGCTGCCATTGTCAAGTTACACTCCTGACCACCTCAAGCTCCGGCCTCCCCCGCCGTGACCATGAGCAACGTTCGGAGCGCCTCGTTGTCGATCAAGCCTTCCACCATCGATCTGTCGTCTCTCGGCCTCGGCACCGGCTACAGCAGCACGAACATCGTCACCACCCTCGTCGCCCTCAAGAAGGCGCCGATCACCGCGCTGCAGACGACGCAGTCGAGCGCCAAGGCGGCGGCGACGGCGCTGTCGACCTTCTCCTCCAAGCTCGCGGCGGTGAAGACGGCGGCCAAGGACCTCTCCGACCCGACCGCCTACGAGCCCTTCGCCGCCACCACGAGCGGCAGCGGGGTGGTCGCGTCCACCTCCGGCGCGTCGGTCGCTGCCAGCTACCTGGTGCAGGTGTCCCAGCTGGCGCAAGGGCAGCGCACGGTGAGCGATCCCCAGGTCTCGAGCACCGCCGCGCTCGGGCAGAGCGGCACGCTGTCGCTCACCATCAACGGGAAGCGCAGCGACGTGACCATCACCGCCGATCAATCGCTGGCGAGCATCGCCACCGCGCTGTCCAAGGCGGCGCGCGTGTCGGCCGCCGTGGTCTTCGACGGCTCGAAGTACCGGCTGCAGGTGCGCGGCCTCGACACCGGCGCGGCCAACGCCATCGACTTCTCCGGGGCGGACGGCGTCGACCTCGGCCTCGGCAAGCCGAGCAACACGTCGCTCCAGGCGCAGGACGCCGTCGCGACGGTCGACGGGCTGACCGTCACCAGCCCGACCAACCAGGTGAAAGGGGCGCTCGACGGGGTGAGCCTGGCCTTCTCCCTGGTCACGCCGTCTCCGGTGACCGTGACCGTGGCGCCCGATGCGAGCGCGCTCTCCAGCAAGATCGGCGCGCTCGTGTCGGCGTACAACGCGGTGGTGACCTTCGCCCACGCGAACGCGGGCTACGGGTCGACGGCGGCGTCGAACTCGCTCCTGCAGAGCGATCACGCCATGCAGTCGGCGCTGAACACGCTCAAGAAGCTGATGACCGCCCCGGTCTCCGGCGGCAGTGGCGCGTACACCACCCTCGCGAGCGTGGGCCTGAAGCTCGGCAACGACGGGACGGTGTCGCTCGATCAGAACAAGCTGACGCAGGCCGTGCAGAGCGATCCCACCACGGTGCGCGCGCTCTTCGTCACCGATCACGCCAGCGGCGCGAACGGGGTGATGAAGAGCTTCGCGAGCGCCATCGACTCGCTCACCACCAACTTCGGCGCTCCGGTCGCCGCCGAGGTCTCCCGCTTCAACGCGCGCGCCTCGTCTCTCGACAAGTCGATCAGCACGGCGCAGCGCCGGCTCGACGCCTACCAGGCGCAGCTCGAGGCGAAGTTCAACTCCGCCAGCACGACCATCACCACCAACCGCTCGCTCTACAGCCAGGTCGGCGGAACGGGGAAGTTCATCTGACGAACTTCGAGAGCAGCCGCACGTAGCGCGCCTGGTACGCGTCGTCCGGTTCGGTGATCTGCCAGGAGTCGACGGGGTAGTCGTCGTTGTCGTTGGCGTACGACTTCTGCGCCGGCTCCCCGCTGGGCGGCGAGGGGGGCGAGGCCGGGCAGGCGACGCCGCAGCTCTTGGGGCAACACGAGTCCCAGGCGTACGTCGGGTTGGGACCGCCGGAGAGGAAGCCGGGCGGCGGCCCGTACTTCGTCGTCCCCACTTGCCCCCACTCGCTCCCCTTGGCGAACCACGAGTGATAGAGGCACGAGGCCGACTGCGCCGCGCCGTGGTCGCCCATGTTGCTCAGGTAGACGAGTGACAGCGGGTTGGTGCCGTGGAGCCAGTGGAGCGCGCGCAGCGCCCCCTTGCGCGCATCGGCGGCGCTCGCGGGCGCCAGGCCGAAGGTGAGCGAGTCGTAGAAGAGGTTCCCCTGGTCGGAGTGGTTCTGGTTGCTCCCCCAGGTGTAGGTCGAGAGGTAGCCGAGGTACGGGTCGCTGTTCCCGGTCACCGCGCCCAGGTTCGCGTCGCTGGTGAAGCCGCTGCTCCACGTGGTCTCGATGTTGGCGACGATCTGCGCGGTGGCGCCCGTGGTGCGCGTGTACTCGAGGAGCGTGTCGGTGTCCTCGATGTCGAACATGTCGAGGAGGCTGGCGCTCATCAGGCGGACGCTCTGGTAGTGCGCGTCGATGTACGTCCGGTACGTGGCGTCTCCGGTGAGCGAGAAGAGGAACACCGCCGCCTGCAGCTGCTTGGCGATGCGGCCGTTGTCGTCGACCTCCTGCTCGCCCGCGCCGAGGACTCCGCTGTTCTGGAAGACGACGTCAGGGTTGGCGCTGGCCCAGCTCCAGGCGCTCGTCGCGGCCGCGCTCAGCGCCTTGGAGTAACCGGCATAGGCGCTGCTCGTCGCCGAGATATCGGTGAAGATGCGGGACGCGTAGGCGAAGGCGGCGGCGCTGGTGGAGGTGGCCGAGCTGTTCGCCGGGCCGTACTTGCACGGTCCGGTGGCGGTGGAAGGGGCGGTGTCGGTGGAGCCGCCTTGCGACGGCGGCGTGGGGCCGTCCTGGCCGACGATGCTGAGCACCGAGCCGTCGGCGTTCTGCATGCGCAGGAGCCAGTCGAGCTCCCACTTCGCCTCGTCGAGGATGTCCGGCACGCCGTTGCCCGACTCGGGGATGTTGGTGGCGTCGCCGAAGGCGGCCGGGTTCTCCTGGTAGGCGCGCAGGAGGATGATGACGTCGCTGGCGCCCCAGTTGGTGTACAAATTTTGGTCGCCGGCGTCGTACCAGCCGCCGTGCAGGTCCTTCACCGTCGTACCATTGTACAACGTGCAGGCGGTGCCCTGCTTGGCCCCCAGGTGCTCCGGCCCGTCTTGCCAGCTGGCGCCCGCGTACTGCGCCGGCTTGGCCGTGCCGTTGCGTTGATAATAGTACATCCGTGTAGCCTGCACGAGAACGTCGGCGTACACGTCGTCGCCGATGGCGAAGACGTCGGAGCGGACGTTGGCCGTCTCGTCGAGGACGAAGTAGTCGCCGGCGCTGGTGACGCTGGAGAAGTCGAGCCACCAGGCCTTGTCGCCCGACGACGGGTCGGTGGCACCGTCGTTCCACGCGGTCGGCGTCATCTCGAAGACGGTGGTGCCGGTGCGCGCATCGACCAGGGCGTACTTCGCCGCCACCGCGTAGCTGCGCCCCCTGTCGAAGCCGGTGACCGGCGAGCGGGCTACGGCGATCTTCTCGTCGCCGGTGAGGTAGCCGAACTGATCGACCACCAGGTTCGCGCTCAGCGGCTGCGGGTCGATGAAGTCGCTGGCGTCGGCCCCGCCGTCGTCGTCGCCGAAGGTGACCTTGGGCGACGACGAGCAGGCGAGGGGGAGCCCGCCGGCCAGCGAGGCGGTCACGAGGAGAATCGCGGCGAGCGACGGGCGGGGCAGCACTGTTCCGCTAGAGCCTAATGTTTACGCGCTGCGGCGCACGAGATTTACCTGAAAATCACGCGTCGACGCTCGGTCGCCTGCCCTCAGCGCACGAGGTGAAAGCGGTCTTGTCGGAGTAGCGCCCAGTGAGCCGAGCCGTCCTCGCCGACCACGGCGTCTTCCTCCTGCGCCGAGCGCACGCGCTGCCCGCTCCACTCGGGGACGGCGCTGGTCGCCTGCAGCTCGATGGCGAACCAGGTGCCCGGCGCCACCTTCACGTCGCCCCGACCCGACACGCCCCCCTGCAGGTCCCACATGCCGATGATCGGGCCGGCGCCGTGCCCGTGGAGGCCGATGGGGTGCGAGTAGACGGTGCCGTCGATCCCGCTGGCGGTCATGCGCGCGCGCACGCCGCGAGGGCGACGACGCCAGGTCGCCCGATCAGGCGGAGTACTTTTCCACGAGCTTGCCGAGGCGCGGGATGGCCGCCTCGACGTTCTTCTTCGCGGTGCCGCGGAGCTTGTCGTACGTCCCCTTGACCACGCTGCTGCTCGAGCGCGCCGCCTTCGCGTCGGTGATGCCGAGGAGCGCGTCGGCCGCGCGGCTCGCGTTCGCGTCGAAGTACGCGGCCGGCTTCTGCCCCTTGGACAGCGCCTCCTGGTAGATCGGGTCGAGCGCGCTGGCGAACTCGGGAAGCAGGTCGGTGACCACGTTCTTCACGAAACCCGGCTTGACGCCCTTCACCGCGGAGTAGCCGGCCTTGATGGCCAGCCCGGTGAGACCGCCCTTGTCCTTCACCTCGTCGTCGATGAGGTGGACGCAATCTTCGACGACCGACTGCTTCTTGGCGTCGCTGGTGAGGACTTCGGGCAAGGACGGCATGGATCCGGCCTTAGCGCGAATTGCTTTGCTCCTCCAGAAGCTTCAGCCCGCGTGGCCGAGCTTCTTCTTTCCTTCCTGGAACAGCACCTCGACGCTGGTGCCCGTCGTGTCGGTGACCAGACCTTTGCCGAACTTCACGTGGTTCAGGAGCTGCCCCTTGGTGAACTTCGCGGTCATCGCGTAGGCGGTGAAGTCCGCGTCGGTCTTCCCCTCGGTCGCCTGCTCCCAGGTCGGCTCGGCCACCTTGGGCTTGGCCCAGGGGTCGTTCTCGTCCTCTTTGCCGTTCCCGAAGGTGCGCTGCTTGACGCGTTTCATCGACATGAGGCTCGCGTTTACCGCAGTTGCCGCCGTGCGGCGCGGGGAAACTGCGGCTTTCTCCGGGAGAGCGCGGCGGAGATAGCTCGTGCGGCTCAGGGGTCCCGCGAGCCCGTGCGAGGGCGGCAAAGGTCGCCTACAGTGCGCGGCCCCATGAGCGGCCCCCCGAGCCTGAGCCCGACTGAGCGCCACGCCGCCCTCGTGCGCGAGCTGCGCGCGCACGACTACCGCTACTACGTGCTCGACGATCCGCAGGTGACCGACGCGGAGTACGACGCGCGCATGCGCGAGCTGAAGGCGCTCGAGGCGGAGCACCCGGAGCTGTCGACCGCCGACTCGCCGACCCGGCGCGTGGGCGGCGAGGCGCGCACCGACGTGGTCAAGGTGAAGCGCCCGCAGAAGATGTTCTCGCTCGACAACGCCTACTCGGAGGAGGACGTGGCGGAGTTTCTCAAGCGGGTGCGCACCGGGTTGCCGGATCGCGAGACGCCGAGCTTCGTGGTCGAGCCGAAGCTCGACGGCGCGAGCATCGAGGTGGTCTATGAAGGGGGGAAGCTGGTCCAGGCGAGTACCCGCGGCGACGGCGAGACCGGCGAGGACATCACCGAGAACCTGCGCACCGTGCGCGGCGTGCCGGCGACCATCGAGCACCAGCCGCGGCTCACCTTGCGCGGCGAGGTGGTCATCTACCGAAAGGACCTGGAGACGCTGAACGTCGAGCGCGCCGCGCAGGGGCTCGAGCCGTACGCCAACCCGCGCAACGCGGCGGCCGGTGCGGTGCGCATGCTCGACCCGCGCGAGGTGGCCAAGCGCCCCCTGCGCGCGCTCTTCTACCAGGCGCTCGAGGGGCCGCAGATCAAGCCGACCCATGGCGAGACGCTGACCTACCTGGGCGAGCTCGGTCTGCCGACGCACCGCCGTCACGTGGTGGCGAAGCCGAGCGAGGAGAACGAGAAGAACGAGGAGGACAGCGGCGTCATGGCGGAGATCCACGCCATCGACGCGCAGCGCCCGCACTACCCGTTCGAGACCGACGGCGCGGTGGTGAAGGTCGACTCGTATCGCCAGCAGGACATGCTCGGCGCGACCAGCAAGTTTCCCAAGTGGGCCATCGCCTACAAGTTCGCCGCCGAGCAGGCCGAGACCACCGTGCGTGCCATCGTCGTGCAGGTGGGGCGCACCGGTGTGCTCACACCCGTCGCCGAGCTCGATCCCGTGGAGCTCGCCGGCACGACCGTGTCGCGGGCGACCTTGCACAACGAGGGGATGATCGCCGAGCTCGACGTGCGCCCGCTCGACAAGGTCATCGTGCAGAAGGCGGGGGAGATCATCCCGCAGGTGATGAGCGTGGTGAAGGGGCCGCGCCACGAGGAGTCGGTCCCCTTCACCTTGCCGGATGAATGTCCGGAGTGCGGGACGCCGGTGGTGCGCGGCGAGGCGGCGGCGGTGCGTTGCCCCAACCGGGTATGCCCGGCGCAGGTGCGCGGCAGCGTCTATTACTTCGCCCGCCGCTTCGCCATGGACGTCGATCACCTGGGGATCTCGCTGGTCGAGCAGCTCACCAAGGACGGCCTGGTGAAGG
>JAMFST010000470.1 GCA_026225435.1 Labilithrix luteola | reverse complement strand
GGCGCGGCCAGACGATCGCCGCGACGATGGCCAGCTCCGCCACCAGGTTCGTCCAGCGCAGGTCGACGCGCGCGAGGTACGGCGGCAGGTAGGCGAGCCACGTCAGCGGAAAGTACGTGAGCGGCAGCGAGCCGGGAAGGTCGTAGTAGGTGTACGGGCTCGCCCCCTTCACCAGGTTCGCCAGGGCCGCGTGCGTCAGCGGCAACATGTCGGCACCTTCGTCGATGGAGAAGCGCGCGAAGATGATCAGCCGCAGCATCACCCCCACGACGAGGACGACTCCCGTCACGTTGCGGAGCGGCCAGCGCTTGAAGGCGGACGCGCACACGAACAGAGGGGCCGCCACGGCCAGGAAGTTCCAGGGGAGCGCGAGGGCGTGGGGGACGAACACCCGCGCCCAGAGAAACGCGTAGACCATCGAGACGGCCGGCAGGAGCTCGACGAGTCGCTCTCCCGCGTCATCGTGATCCGGTTGCGATCGTGAGCCCCCTCTCAGCAGCACGAGAGCGAGGAGAGCGAGCAACGCCGCGCAGACCGCGGACGTCAGCTGCGTGGCGGGCGTCAGCTGGAAGAACGGCCCGATCCAGTGCCCCTGGCGCCAGGGCGTGTCCGTCGCGAGGTCGACGATGCTCGCCGCGCCGACCACGAACGCCAGCGCCTCCTCCGAACGGCTCGTGGGCACTGTTCGCCCGCTCTTACCAAAAACCGCTGGAGCCCTCGACAAATTCAGACTTCGTTACGCCGCCTCCCGCGCCACCACCAGCGGAGCAGCAGGTAGATGGGCAGCACGATGATGACCAGCAGCGGGATGGCCACGCCGAGGGCGCGAATGAGGCCGTTCACGATGGCGATGGAGACCTCCACCGAGTCGCGCACGGCCGCCTTCACGCTGCGGCCGAAGCCCGGCCCCTGGTTGTCGACGGCGGCGATCTGCCTGGACACGTGGACGGTGAAGGTGGACAGGTCCGACTGGTTCTCGAGGAAGCGGCGGCGCCCCTCGGAGCGCTCGATCTCGCTGCGCACGTCGCCCAGCTTCTGCTCGACGGCGAGGATGTCGGGGATGCTCTTCGCCTCCTTGAGGATGGTCATGTACTGATCTTCGAGGGCGCGGCGAGCGCGGATGCGCGCCTCGAGATCCACGTACTCCTCGGTGACGTCCTCGCCGGTGACCTTCTCGGAGGCGACCCGCCTGGCGAGCGCGTGCACCGAGCTCAAGGTGGCTTCGAACTGCGCCGCCGGGACGCGGAAGGTCACCGTGGTGTCGATCGATTCGGCGCCATCCTCGCCGCGCGAGCGGGTGGTGTCGGCGCCGACGACGAAGCCCCCCTTGGACGAGGCGAGCGCGGTGAGCTCGGACTGCAGCTTGTCGGGCGTGTCCGACTCGAGGGAGAGATCCGCCTTGCGGATGATGCGCCGCTGCGTCGCGGGCGCCTGCTCTTTCTGGTCGGCCGAGGCCCCCTTCTCACTGCCATGGGGCGCGTCGTTGCTGCCGCCGCCGGTGAGCGAATCGGACGGGGTCGTGGCCGAAGCCGGCGCGGACATCGGAGCGACCAGAGACGACTCGCGCGCCGACGCATTGGAGGACCGTGAGCAGCCAGTGGCGGCCATGGCCGCCAGGAGCACAGCGAGGGGGACAGTGTACGTGGACGGCCGGTGGCGCAGCGAAGGTCGATTCATGCGGGCTCGCGGAGTCAGACGTTCCAGCCGGCCAAACGGACGACCCTGCGCGACGAATTCCGCGTTTACCGCGGCCGCCTAGGCTTTCGCCGCCTGCGCCGCGCTGCGATACCGCTTCGGCGCTTGCCCGGTGACCCGCTTGAAGGCGTTGCTGAAGGCGCTCTCCGAGCCGTAGCCGAGCGAGCGGGCAAGCTCCGACACCGGCGCCTTCCCTTCGCGGAGCGCGCGCTGGGCCAGGCGCATGCGCCACTCCGTCAGGTAGGCCAGCGGCGCCATCCCCGCCGCCAGCTTGAAGCGCAGCGCGAAGGTGGTGCGCGACATCGCCGCCGCGTGCGCCAGCTCCTCCAGCTGCCAGGGGCGCTCGGGGTGGGCGTGCATCAAGCGCAGCGCCGGCGCGATGCTCTCGTCGCTCACGGCCCGCAACCAGCCGGCCGCCAGCGGCCCCGACTCGGCCAGGTGCGCGCGCAGGGCCTGGACGAAGAGCAGGTGCGCGAGCTGCGTCGAGGCGACCTTGGCCCCCGGCAAGGCGGCGCGACGCTCGCGCACCAGCTGATCGAGGAGCCACTGCAGCGTCGTCGCCTGCGGAGACGAGGCGCGCACGTGCACCAGCGAGGGGAGCAGCTGCGTGAGGAGCACGCCGCTGACCGGCTCGAGCCGGACGTGGCCGCCGAGGAGCGCGAAGTCCGCGCCGTCGCCGATGCGCGCGACGTTGCCGCCTGGCCCGTGGGCGAAGATGTCCGCCGCGTCGATCGGCCGGCTAGTGCGATCCCCCGCGAGGACGAACGAGCGCGGCGCCGAGAGGAGGAACACGTCCCCCTCGTCGATCCGCCGCGACTCCTCGCCATCGACGCGCAGCCAGCAGTGCCCCTGCACCACGGCGAAGAACTTGATCTTGTCGGGGGCGCGGAAGCGAACCGCCCAGACCAGCAGCGCCGCGATGATCAACCCCAAGGTCGAGGCGAAGTAGCGATGAATCATCTCGTGCAGTGCTTTGCCAAAGTGAAACCCGGAGTGCGGCTCGGCGAGCGCCGACTGGGGATAGAGATGCC
>JAMFST010000469.1 GCA_026225435.1 Labilithrix luteola | reverse complement strand
TGCCGCCGCGGTGGAGCTGGCGGCGGTATCCTCGTTCACCTCGGCGGCGCCGCCGTCCGCCGGTCCGGGCGTGCTCGACGTGCAGCGCGTCGGGTCCGACGTGATGCTGGTGCGCGAGCGCTTCGCCGACGTGCAAGACCGCGTGGGCGATCCCGCGGTGCTCGTGCGGATCGGCCCGACCACCGGGCATCGCGCCGTGGTGTACATTCCGACACCGCTGGCCTCGCCCGAGGCGGCGGCCTACGCCGGGCTCCTCCTGGGGGAGAAGCTGGCGGACGCGGTGGTCATCGCCGGCATCGAGGAGCCGGACGGGCGCGCCGGCTACGAGAGCACCGGACGCGCCACCGCGCGCCTCATCGCCGACAAGATGGGCCCGGGGGTGGTCATCGCGCTGGTCGAGGGGCCGCACCCGAGCCTGGTGCTCCACGCCTCCGGGCAGACGCAGAAGAGCGACGCCGCCAGCTGGGCGACGCAGGCCGGCAAGACGCACCCGGAGATGCGCATCACCTCCACGGTCGACGACGACGCGCACGGCCCGATCGACGCGACCCTCGAGGTGCCGGCGGCGAGCATGGACCTGGCGCTCGCCGGGCCGGCCGAGGATCTGCACCCGCTCTCGAGCGCGGCGGCGATGTCACTGGCGTTCGGTGAGCTGGCGCCGGCGCGCTACCGCAGCGAGCCGGAGGACCTGCTGGCGCTGCGCCGCCTGGTGGTGGAGCCGCTGCTCGCCTCGAGCGACGAGGGGCGCTCGCTCCCGCGGGTTCGCTTCGCCGCGCGCACGCTCGGCTATCGCGTCATCGGTCCGTCGCCGCTGCCGAGCGGGGAGCCGGGGCTGGCGCTGGTTCCCGACGGGACAGCGCGGCCGCTGGCGCTGGTGGCGCGCGCGGCCGGGGTGCGCAAGGTGATCATCGAGGTGCCGCAGGCGGACGGCGCCGAGGTGCGCGACCTGGCGCTGCGTACCGCGAGCCTCTCCGGCGCCGACGCCGTGCTCTTCGACCTGAACCCGTCGCCTCGCGGCAAGGACGGCCCCTCGATGCGCCTGGCGCACGCGGCGGCGACGTTCCCCCAGCCGGGGCGGACCCCGTCGGTCGTGCTGGTGCGGCAGGCGCGCGCGGAGCAGGATCAGGGGGGCGTGCCCACGCTCAGCACGTGGGGTCCGGAGCTGGTCACGACGGGCGCGGCGCCAGCAGCGGGCTCGTCGGCTGATCCGAGCGCCGGGTACGGCACCAAGCCGCTCCTGGCGCAGGTGTCGTCGGCGCTGGCGCGCGGCGGACTCGGCGGGCAGCTGGCGCCGATCGATCTGCAGTCGCGCGAGCTCGCCGGTCGCGCGCTGCTCGGCTCCACGCCGCTGGTGGTCGTCGTCGCCGACGTCGCCTCGCTCCACACCGCCTCGCTCGACCGGGCGCGCAGCGCGGCGCGGCTCTTCGACCGGCTCGGGGTGGAGAGCTTCGACGGCGAGATGCGCGACGCCCTGCGCACGTTGCTCCAGGCGCTCCCGCGCGACCTCCCCGACGGGCCGAAGGACCTGCCGTCGACCGTCGAGCGCGCGGCCATCGAGGAGAGCGTCGGGGCGCGCGAGCGGCTCGGCGACGCGGTGGCCCACACCGCGACCCGCGCGATCTACGTGACGGCGCCGGGCGGCGACTACCTCGTGGCGGCCACCCGGCAGCATGGAGGCGGCGTCCTCTTCGTCGCGGCTTCGGCGAGCCCCACGCCGGGCGCCGTGGAAGCCGCGCTCGCGCGCACCGCGCCGCAGCCCGACGCCGGCGCCTGCGCCGATCTGATCGCCCGCGGCGGGACCTGCACGATCGGAGGGGCGCCGTGAGCGAGCCGCAGCTCCCCCCGGGCCGCCTCATCGTCCCGGTGGCCCCGCCGAGCCTGGTGCAGCACGCCACCCTCGAGACCGGCGTCCACGCGTCGCCGATGCTCGCCGAGCCGGTGCGGGTCCGTCGTAGCCGCCGCTTCCGCTGGGGGCTGCTCTTCGTGCCGGTCGTGGTGGCGATGGTCTACTTCGGCGTGCGCGCCGTCGGACGGAGCGAGCGCGCGCTGGCGACCGAAGGGGCGCAATCGGCCCGCGTCGTGGTGTACGAGCTGGCCAAGAAGGGGCTGGTCCGCCTGCCCATCGAGCCGGGCACCGACGTGGTGCGCCTCGTGTTCCACGCCCTGAGCGTCAAGGACCCCCTCTCGCCGCAGACACACCTCGCGCGCTTCCAGGTGACCGCGCGCGGACAGCTGGGCGAGCGGCATGATCAGTTGCTGGTGGCGCTACCGGGGTCGACCGATCGCGTGGCGCCGGAGGACGTCGGCATCTCGGCAGGCGATCCGGTGGCCGCCAACGTCGACGTGCACGGTCTCGGGAGCGGCGAGCTGCTCCTCCAGCTCGACGATGTCCAGATGTCCGACGGCGTGCTCCTGCGCGCCTACCGTCGCGACGAGCTGGGCAACGGCGATCTGCTCCGCCGCGGCGCCAAGGTCGACGACAAGCGCGGCGAGCACCTGGCGAAGCGGGCCGGCGAGGTCGACTGGATCGACATCGACGACTCCGAGCAGACCGCCATCCTCGGCGCGCGCTGGCGCAAGGTGACGGCGACCGCGACCAACGGCAGCGATCTGCCGGTGCGCGCCCTCGCCCTCGCCCCGCTCGCCCCCGGCGCGGTGAGCGAGGTGGACGAGCGCACCACCAGCATCCTCGAGCTGCGCGCCGGCGAGAAGTCGGCCGTCGTCGCCCACGGCAAGGCGAGCGTCCGCGGCAAGGCGGAGAGCGATCCACTGGCGCGCCTCGACGCGACGGTGCGCTACGAGGACGGCAACGTCACCACCGTGAGCGGCCGCGGCGAGGTGGTCATCAACGTGCCCGAGGGGGAGACGGTCGGGATCGAGTTCGAGGCCTCGGCGCCGACCACGGTGGCCGTCTCCGCGACCGATCCGGCGCGCCTCGAGCCGGCCGAGCGGACCACGGTGTACCGCACCAGCGCCAAGCAGCCGGCGATCCTCCGCGCCTCGAGCGAGCCGCTGGTCCTGCGCATCTCCGCGCGACGACCGCTGCGGCGCGACGACACGGTCAGCGGCGTGGGGGCGCAGCTGGTCAGCATGGCGCTCGACGCGCGGGTGGAAGCCCCCGGAAGCGGCACGCAGCTCTTTCGCCTGCGGGCGGACCGCGCGCGCTCGGCCTTCGACCGCTACGACGTGCGCCGCAGCGAGGAGATCCCCAGCGACACCGCCTACTTCTTCCTCCTCGTCCCGCCCAACGGCACCGCCACGCTCACCCCGGCCGACGGCGCCCTCGATCTCGCCTTCTCCGAGCTCGATCCGCTGGCGCCTCCGCGCGTGACCGACAGCGGCCCGCCGGGCGCGGCGCCCCCTTCGGTCCGTCACATCGGCACGTCCGGGTGGCCGGGCTTCGCCGCGCGCCGTCCGACGAACGCGGCCTCCTTCCCTGCCGAGCTGCGCCACGGGGTGCGCATCGCGCCGCGCTTCGTCCCGCGGCTCACGGTCACGCCCGTCGACGGCACGACCTTTCACGTGGTGCGCCCACGTGGCATGGCCGAGCGCACCGTCGACGAGCGCACCTTCGAGCCGAGCACGGTGCGCTTCGAGATCGACGTCGTGCCGGGCGAGAACATCACCTTGCCGTTGCGCTTCATCAGCAGCGCGGCCACCACCATCACCGCGCGCGTCGACGACGGCGCGCCCGAGCGCAAATCGCTCGGCATCTGCGAGTACATCACCAGCACCCGGGACATCGCGGTGCCCGCGGGCGAGACGGAGACGCGCGCCGCGCTGGTGCTCGGTGACGATCTGCGCGCCGGAAAGCACGTGATCAGCTTCTCGGTCCCGCCCGGCGTCGAGGCCTGGGTGCACGCCCCGTGGAAGAAGATCCCGCGCAAGCCGCACACGCCCAAGGCTCCACACTGGGTCTCGGGAGATCTGGAGGATTGATGCGGCCCGCCTTCCTCGCTCACGCGCTGTTCGCCGTCGCGGCGCTCGGCCCCGGCTGTACCTGCGCTCGCGCCCACGACGCGAGCGGAACAGCCGACGCCGGTTCGACCACTACCCCTTCCCCGAGCTCCTCCCAGGCCTCCACGATCATCGATCGTGAAGGCGACGGATCCCCCGCCATGAAATGCCCCGATGAGCTGATCTACGCCCGGCGCGGCGGCTCCGACGAGAACCGCTACGTGGTGCCCGACGCCGCCGAGCGCGCCGCGCTGACCGACGCCATCGGCAAGCTGGCGGCCGATCCTGCGGCCAGCCCGGGCGCGCGTCACGACGCAGAGACGGGGCTCACCGCCATCGGCTTCGAGGTGGTGGACATCGCCTCGCTCCCCGGCGCGGTGATCGTGCGCGAGGTGGAGTCGCGCCGGCGCGGCGGCGGGGCCTACCTGATCCGCCTGGGGAGCACCTCGCGCCTGGCGGTGCAGACGCCGCACACCTTCTTCGACGAAGGCACGCTGCCGCTCGGGTGCGAGCTGTTCGCGCGGACCTCGGCGCGCGCGCTCTTCGTCGAGACGGCCCATCGGTACAAGGCGGCCGAGGCGACCGAGGACGGCGAGCACCCGGCCGACGTCGCGCACCAGAGCGACTCGCTCTTCCAGGCGGCCACCAGCGGCCTGCTCGGCGCCGGCGTGACCACCTTCGTCCAGCTGCACGGCTTCACCCTGCGCAAGCCGAACGAGATCGTCGTCGTCTCCAGCGGCGCCAAGGTCCCCGGCGACGCGCTGGTCGACCGCGCGCGCGACGCCCTCGCGCCGGTGCTGAAGAACGGCGGCAACGTCGCCCGCTTCCCCGCCGACACGCTCGACTTCGGCGCGACCACCAACGTGCAGGGGGCGCTGGCGCGCTCCAAGGGGGCGCGCTTTCTCCACGTGGAGATGGACTCCCGGCTGCGCAAGGACCTGAACCTGATGCCCGACTACCGCGGTCGCTTCCTCCTCGCGCTCGCCTCCGCACTCGGGGCCACGTGAAGACGAACGCGTCGCTGTGTCGGCTGGTCCTCGCGCTGGTGCTCCTCGCGCTCGCCGTGCTCGGCAGCGGCTGCGCGCCGGAGCACGTCGACGTGAACAAGCCGGCCCCCGACGCGCTCGGCTCGCGCGTGGTGTGGACCGCGGCGACCCCCAGCGGCGTCACCAGCGCGACCGGCAAGGCAGTCGACAGCTACGCGGTCATGCCCGGGCAGTTCGTCCGCCTGGAGACCGACAAGACCATCGCCATCGGCGAGCTGCAGGCGAGCGGCGGCGCGGACGCCGAGGTGTGGACCACGGCGAGCCCCGACGCCGCCACCCCCGGCTTCGTCCTCTTCCGCCCGTCGCCGTTCACGCACCACGTGCTCCTCAACCCGGGGTCCGCCGCGCGCGTCCACACCGGCGCGGCCAGCGATCCCGGCTACGCCTGGTTCGCGCTCGAAGAGGACGTCCTCGCCTGGGCCGACGCGCCGCTCGGCACGCCGTTTCCTCGCATCGCGCCGGCCGAACGGATCGACTTCGACGCCCTGCACGCGCTCGGGCGCACGCTCGCGGCGTCGGTCGCCGCAGCCAAGGATCACGACGCGGCCACCGAAGCAGCCCGCGCTCTGCTCCGCGTGGTCGGCCTGCGGGTGGTGCGCGCGCTGCGCCCGGTGAACGGCTTCCCCTACTTCTTCGACAACCCGATGGAGATCAGCGGAGCGCCGCAGATCATCGAGAACGACAAGCCGTCCTGGGAGCTGGTGCCGGGAAAGCCGGGGACGCTGGTGGCCGAGGGGCCGGCGCTGGTGCACGTGTGGGCGCGCGGGCTGCGCGCCAGCGCCGACGAGAACGCCGGCCTCGCGGTGTACGAAGGCTCGCGCCTGCGCGCCGAGAGCTCCTCCACCATCGCACGGCAGATCTACCGCCACGACGAGAACGAGCCGATCGAGGACACGCCGGACACGGTCTCGCTGCGACGCGCGGTGGTGCAGGTGCCGCCGGGGCGTCACGTGTACCGGCTCGAGGCCCAGGGCGGCACCTTGCACGTCGCGCCGATGCGCTCCCGCGCCGTCACCCACCTCGAGGACGGCCTGACCGGGATCAAGAGCGAGACGACGCAGCTGCAGAACGCGGAGGAAGGCTGCCGCGCCGGCGCCGCCGTGCTGTGCGCGCTCACCTATGCCGTCGAGGGGCGCGACGACGAGACGCTGCCCGAGGACGCGCCCTACACCGACGTCGCGCGCAGCGGCAACGCCGAGGTCCGCACCTTGCTGCGCGATCTGGCCAGCGGCGGCCCGCGCGATCCCAGCCTCGCCCTCGAGATCGCCGCCGCGCGCGGAGACGCGGCGGCGCTCGCCAAGCTGCAGTCCGCGACCGACGGCAGCGACGACGAAGGGCTGCGCAGCGCGTGGGCCCGGGCCATCGTCCGCGGCACGCACTGGGCGATCCCCAAGAGCTATCGCGCCGAGGCGAGCTGGGGCTCGGTCCTCAGCGACGCGAGCGAGACGCCGGGATGCAGCCGCGAGGGGATCTGGCCGGAGGTCACCCCGCGCCCCGTCACGCTCCCGGCGCGCCCGTACCGCGGCGCCTACGTCGTCGAGCTGCTCGCGGAGGCCCCCTGCGACGGCGGGCCGCCGATGGTCCTCGACGTCGACGGTGAGGAGCTGACCGCCGAGCCGGCGGAGCGCAGCTCGAGCTGGCGGATCATCGTGCGCGGACCACAGGCCAAGATCCGTCGCGTCGATGCCGGCGGCGGCCACGTGTACGCGGTGCCCGGCAGCGCGGAGACGAGCAAGACGCTCTCCTGCACGGGGCGCTTCGGCCACCTGCGCGCGCCGCAGATCGTCGAGGGCTCGGCCGATCTCGAGCTCGACGGCGGCGCGCCCGGGCTCGACGTGTGGGTGCCGGAAGGGACCCACGACGCCGGCCTGCTGGTGCGCGGCAAGGGGGGGCAGCTCGCTCGCATCGACGCACGCGTGAAGGTGGGTGTGCAGGCCATCGACGGCGAGGGGCAGAAGTGGACCCGCATCGCGCGGGTCACCCTCCCCGGCTGGGCGAAGGACGGCATCACGGTGAAGTCGTCGGCGCGCATCGCCGTGCGGCCGCTGGTCCGCGAGCCGCGCGGCGAGGAGAGCGACGCCAGCGCTGCGGCCAGCGCGGCGACCGCGAGTACCCTCGAGGCGGTCCCGCTCGACGAGGCGGCGCTCATCGCCATGTCGCGCAAGCTGCGCGAGGCGCGCGCCCAGGATCGCGCCGCGCTCTACCTCGCGCGGGCCGCGACGCTCGCCAGCGGGGGCGCCGGAGCCGCGGCGGCCGAGGATGCAGCCGCCGCGCGCGCCCTCGGCGCTCGTGGACCGCACGGGGAGGACGCCGTCGGCTGGATCCAGAGCCAGGTCCGCCGCGCGCACCTGCCCATCCGCCTCCCGCCTGGCCTCGCCGCGCGCGGCCTCGAGGCCGATTTCCGCCCCGGGGCCAGGCGCTGCGGCGGCGCGAAGGGCGAGGCACGAACCAAGATCGACGCCTCGCTCACCGAGCTGCGCGCGCTCCCCCAGGATCACGGCTGGGACCTGCACGTGGCCTTGCGCGCGCTCGCCGCCGTGCGCGAGAACCCGGCCGATCCGCGCGCCCCGGCGCTCACCGCCCGCGCGCTGGCCGGCTCCGACTGGCACCTGGTGAAGAAGTACGACGGGCGGGCGACGCAGGTGGAGCGACCGCGCCGCGCGCACAGCGATCTGCCGGTGGAGGCGACCGGGGAGCTGCGTGCACGCGTGGCGACCGGCGCCCCCTTCGGCGACGCCAACTTCGCCAGCGTGACCGCGCAACGTCCGGCCAAGGTGGCCATCGGCAACACGCCGAACGTGCACGCGCACATCGACTACGTCTGCGTCGCCCGTGCCGCCGCCGACGCCCTCGGCGCCGCCTGCCCGCTCAGCGTGACCTATGGCGACAAGCGCAGCGAGGCGCTGCCGACCCGCGCCGACGGCTCCGGCTCGGTGAAGATCCCCGAGGTCGCGCGCGGCTCCAACCGGATCACGCTCTCGCTCCGCGCCGAGCCGGGTCGCTGGGTGGCGCTCGCGCGCGTCGTCTACGACCGCGAGGTCCCCGGGACGGTGAACGTCGCCGGCGTCGGCTGGGTGCTCGCCCCCTCCGGCGAGCAGAACCGCGTGCTCCTCTCCCCCGGCGACATCACCGCGGTGGAGCTGGAAGGCCCCGCCGTCATCCGCGTCGACGCGCTCGCCGAGCCGGGACCACCCGGCAAGGTGCTGGCCGTGCTCGACGGTGTCATCACCGAGGTCCCCACCGACGGGGCGCCGCTCGTGCTGCCGGCGCCACGCGGCGGGCAGCTCATCGTCCGCGCCGAAGGGGGCGCAGCGACCGTCACCGTGGCCGAGCGCATCGCCCGTGACGACAGCGACTCGCCTCAGGACATCGATGTCGATGTCGGAACCGGCGGCGGCGACGAGGAAGCCGAGCCCGTCAGCGGCAACGGCGCGGCCGGCGCCAGCCCGTCGGCCCCGGTCCTCTCCGCCATCACCCTCGACGACCTCCATGCCGGCTGGCGCGGGATCGCCACCCGCTCGCCCGAGCCGCTGAGCGACTCGTCCTCCGACCTCGGCACCTTCGAGTTCTACACCTCGGCCCAGTACGGCACCCTGCGCGAAGGCGACACCGCCAGCAAGGCGCCCGACGGCTACGTCTCCGAGCAAGCCGGTTACCGGCGGCGCATCGAGACCTGGAACCTGACCACCGACGTCGAGGGCTTCATCCACGCCCGCAACGGCGCCTCGACGTACGGCGGCCTCGGCACCTTCTACGAGGACGCCGACAAGCTACACCTGCGCGTCACCGGCACGGTGGAGTACGCGACGCAGGCCATCGGCGGCAAGCAGGTCTCGACCATCCTGCCCAACGGCTTCATCGAGTACTCGTGGCGCGCGACGCGCACCTTCTTCATCCTCCCGCGCCTCGGGTACGACGGCTACTACACGAACCTGCACCAGGACCCGAGCAAGCTGAACGACGTCGACGACCTCGTGTACAACGAGTACCGCTTCGTCCGGGACACCTTCGGCTTCTTGCAGGCGCTCTTCTGGTACACGCCGTACTTCAACGACATCTTCTACCTGCGCCCGCGCGCCACCATGGACGTGCGCCAGGGGCAGCTGGCCGAGATGGCGGTGCGCCCCGGTGCGCTCCTGGTGTTCGGGCAGTTCGACATCAACGCCTACATCGACGCCGCCTGGTACAAAGGTACGGCCGATCCGCTGCTCGGCACCATCCACTCGAACTCGATCGACGTCGAAGGCGGCGTGACGCTCGAGTACAACATCTGGCACGGCTTCGGCTCGTTCGACGTGGTGCCGGGAGTGTCGGCCTACGGGCGCGCCAGTGACGGCGGCTGGCAGGGGTTCGCCTTCGTGAACATCTACCTGAGCAAGCATCGCGGCCTGCGCGACTTCTCCTCGCTGGAGCTCGACTTCCCCGAGCAGCTGGCCGACCGCGTCCCCTGGCGCGGCAACACCCTCGGAGGTGGACCGTGATCGCGGCCAACGTCATCGACGGCGCGCCGCGCGCGGTCTCCTTGCTGCAGCGGCTCGCCAGTCGCGAGCACAAGGAGGCGCAGGCGGTCTTCGCCCGCGGAGGGGTCACCGAGCTGGTGCTCTTCGCCGCCGAGCGGCTCGACGTCGTGGCGACGCGCCGCCGCCAGCTCGAAGGGCTGGTCCTCGAGCTGGCCGCGACGACGGCCGGCTCGGACGCCGCGGTGACGGCGATCGCCCGCTACCTGGAGCTGACGGTAGAGGGCCGCGCCGCGCTGCGCGACGATCTGCGCGCCCTGCGCAAGCGTCGCCCCGGGTTGATGGACGAGGCGGCGCTGGCCGAGCGCGCGGCTCGCCTGGAAGCGCACGAGGAGCTGCGCGCCGAGGTGGCGCTCTCGGTGGCGATCGAGTCCGGCTCGGTCGACTGGGTGGACGTCGACTTCGACCGCCTGCTGCACCTGGCGCGCGCGCCGGGTCGCTGGTCGCGCCGCACCGAGGCGGGGGCGCTCCTGGTGCGGATCGCAGGCAGCGAGCAAGGGCGCCAGCACCTCGATCGCTTTCGCAGCGCCGGCGAGGTGCTGTCCGCGCGCCACGAGCACCGCTGGGTGCAGCCGGTGGGCATCGCGCTGCTGGCGGTGTGCGATCGCGCGGCGGCGAGGGCGCGCATCGACGAGCGGCTGCGGCACCCGGGCGGCGACGAGGACTTCCTCGTGCGCGAACGGATCGTCGACCTGGTGGGGCAAGGGGTGGTCGGCGACCCCGACGAGCTGCTCGCTCTCGCCGCGGTCGACCCGAGCGATCACGTGCGGCTGTCGGTCACCCGCGCCGAGCGCGATCCCGAACGGCTCGGCGCTCTCCTGCGCACCGACGCGAGCGCCAAGGTGCGCGCCTCGACCGCCATCACCCTCGCCCGCCGGCTGGGCAACCAGGTCGAGGCGCTCCTGTGTAGCGCGCTCGACGGCGAGAGCGACGGCTTCGTCCTCACGGTGATCGCCGAGGAGCTGGCGTCGCTGGTCGCCCGCGGGCGCGCCGATGGCCCGGCGAAGATCCTGGCGGCGCTCGGACGCACCGCTTCGCGCGAGGGGTTGCCGGTCACGGCGAAGGTGCGCATCTCGGAGATCACCACCGAGGTGGCGGTCATCTCCAGCCCGCTCCTCCGCCCGGTGCACGAGCTGCTCCGCGGAATCGTCGAGCGTACCCCGGTTCCCGGGCGCACCAAGCTGGTCGGCCCCGCGCTCGCCGCCATGAGCGACGACGACCTCGGGCGGGTGCTCACCGTGCTCGCCACCAACGACTTCCCGCTCGGCCTCGATCGCGAAGGCGACACGGCGACGCTCTACCGCGGCGAGCCGCGCACGTTCTCCTTCTGGCGCGCGCTCTTCGAGATGCGCCACCCGACGCCGAGCAAGCGGCAGGCGTTCGTCCACACGTGGAGCCGTCAACCGCAGGGGACCTTGCGCGCGCCGCCGGGTGGTCTCGCGGAGCTGACGGCGACGCAGGTGCCGGGCGAGCGCGTGCTGGTGGAAGCCGCCGGCGGCTGGGGGCGCCACCTGCCCATGGTGGAGGACTTCGTCTCGCTCCGCTGGTGGAGCTCCACGCCGATCCGCCTGGTGAGCGCCCTCGGCACCACCATCCTCGCGCCGCCGAGCAGCTTCTCCCGCCGGGTCGCCGCCTGGGCGCACCTCACCCATCGCTACGCCGATCTCGTCGAGCTGCGCCGCCGCGTGCTCGGCTCCGAGGAGGAGGGGGCGCGCGGGGCGTACATCGCCGAGATCGCGCGCTCGACCGGCATCGCCGTCACCTTCACCCCGCACCGCTTCTCCACCGGCAAGGCGAGCGTGGGGCTACCGCTGCCCGACGACCTCCCCGTGGTCGCTCCGCTCGAGATCGCACCCGCTCCCGCCGCTGTCCCCGAGGGGATCCTCGGTGGCGCCGTGCTGGCGCCGCTCGCCGGCCTGGGAGCCGCGGGCGCGGCCACCTCACCGTTCGCCGGCATCCTCAGCCGCTACCCCGGTCTGTCCGAGCGCGGTCGCGAGCTGCTGCTCTACGCCGGCTCGTCGCGCGGCAATCGCCTCCCCGAGCTGGCCGCCTACGCCGGGATCATGCTCGCCGGGATGATGGCCCGCAGCCTCTTCACCCGTCGCAGCATCGATCGCGATCGCGCCGCCTTGCCGCTGGTCATCGGCGGCTGGGGCACGCGCGGCAAGTCGGGCACCGAGCGGCTCAAGGCCGGCCTTTTCCAGGGGCTCGGGCACGAGACGCTGGTGAAGACCACCGGCTGCGAGGCGATGTTCATCCACGCCATGCCCGGCATCCCGGCGCGCGAGATCTTCCTCTACCGCCCGTACGACAAGGCCACCGTCTGGGAGCAGCGCAACGTGCTCTCGCTCGGCCGTCGCTTCGGCGCGCGCGTCTTCTTGTGGGAGTGCATGGCGCTGCAGCCGGATCTGGTGAACCTGCTGCAAGCGCAGTGGATGCGCGACGACTACTCGACCATCACCAACGCCTACCCCGATCACGAGGACGTGCAGGGGCCGACCGGCGTGGACGTCGCCACCTGCATCTCCGAGTTCGTGCCCACGGGCGGCAACCTCTTCACCACCGAGGATCAGATGCTCCCCATCTTGCGCGAGCGGGCCAAGGAGCGGGGCACCTCGATCCGCGAGGTCCCGGCGCGCGACGCCGATCTGGTCGCCGACGATCTGCTGGCGCGCTTCCCCTACCAGGAGCACCCGAAGAACATCGCGCTCGTCACCGCGCTCGCGCGCACCCTCGGCATCCCCTGGTCGGTCGCCATCGCCGAGATGGCCGACCACGTGGTGCCCGACCTCGGCGTCCTCAAGACGTACCCCGACGTCCCCTACGCGGGCCGCATGCTCAGCTTCACCAACGGCATGAGCGCCAACGAGCGCACCGGCGCGATGGCAAACTGGCGCCGCACCTCCTTCGATGAGCACGACGTCGACCGCGAGCCGGCGCGCTGGATCGTCACGGTCGTCAACAACCGCGCCGACCGCATCGCCCGCAGCGAGGTGTTCGCCCGCTTCCTCGTCGAGGACATCGCCGCGCACGTCCACGTGATCATCGGCAGCAACGTCGGCGGCTTCGTCGGCTTCCTCGAGCGGGCGCTCGAGCAGCACCTCGTCACCTTGCGCCCCTCCGCCGAGCTCACCGGGTCGCCGGAGGAGCGGGCCCGCACGGCGCGTACGCGGCTCGATCGCGCATTCGCCAACCTGAAGATCGGGCGCGTCGACGGCGAGAGCGCGAAGAAGGAGCTCGACGCGCTCAAGCTGGGGGCGCTCGACCTGCCCATCGTCACGCAGCTGGTGACGCCGAGCGGCCCGGACGAGAGCTACCCCCGCGCGAGCCAGGTCATCGCCGCGGCTCTCCCGCCGTGGATCGACGGGGACACGCGCACCTTCGTGACGCGCATCCTCGCGCGGCGGCGGGTCGTCTCCGCCGTGCAGCAGGCCACCGTCGCCTGGCTCGCCAGCGACCCAGCGCGCGTAGATCGCCTCTTCACCGACGCGTACCGCTCGATGTTCAAGGAGTCGGTCGTCCCCCTTCACGACACCGCGCTGAGCGGCGACCAGGTGGTCGACAAGGTGGCCCACGCCGTCCCGCCGGGCGCGCGGGCGAGCATCCAGGGGCTGCAGAACATCAAGGGGACGGGGCTCGACTTCGTCTACCGCTGGGTGAGCCTCGGCGAGGTGCACAAGCTGGTGGCCAAGATGCACGGCGCCGAGCGCGATCGCACCCATCGCGAGGAAGCGCTCCGCGGCCTCCTCTTCCACGACGACTACGGCCTGGTCGACGCGGCCTACGCGCTCGGCGAGGTCGAGCGCGTGCGGGCCAAGGACACCGCGTCCGCCGAGCTCCCGTACGAGCCGGTGGTCCACAAGCTGCGCGAGATCGTCGAGCTGCGCCGCTCGAAGCTGAGCGCCACCAGCCAGGGCACGCTGGGAAGCTCGGTGAAGAAGCTCCTCGGCGTGACCTTCGACTCGTTCGACTCGATGCGCCGGCAGAAGATGGCCCGCGAGCTCATCGACGAGCTGCTCGCTGGCCGCATCTCCCACGCCACCGCCGCCCTCGGCATGCGCGAGATCGTCGCGCGTTCCAAGGGCGGGTGGCTGAAGTAGAGCCTTACTGCTTCGGAGTGTTCGTCACCTTGTCGTTGTTCGCTGCGGCGGCCGTCTCCGCGCGCGTCGGTGACGGGCGCCCCTCGAAGTAGGCGCGCATCTGCTTCTCCTCGCTGTCGCGCCTCGTCGCGCACAGGCGGATCCCCTCGACGGTCTCGGCGAGCGCGCGCGGGCCGCCAGCGAGCTGGGCGACCTTGGGGCTGAAGAACTTCTCCACGTCGAGCGCGTGCTTCTCGTCGCAGAAGCCGCCCGGCAACCCGACCAGACGGAGCGCGCCAAAGGTGTCTCCGCCGAGCCGCTTGGCCAGCGGATCGAAGTTCCCCTTGGTCCACTGCCAGACCGCTTCGCGCAGCTCGGGGCGCGCCAGCTCGTCGTACAGCGGAGAGGTCGCCTCGTTCTCGCGCAGGCGCGGGTCGAGCGACAGCGCGCGGGTCTTCTCCTGCGATCCCGAGTCGGCGCTCTCCGCCAGCGCCACGAGGATGCGGCGGCGCAGACCCGACTCCTGCGTGCCGTCGAGCAGGTGGTTCACCGTGCTCCACTCGCCCGGCCCTCCCGCGCGCACGTAGCTGCGCAGGGCGAGCGAGACGAGCGTGGGGTCGACCACCCCGTCGTTCACCTTTCCGCCAGCGATCAGCGCTGCCCCCTGCTTGGCGAAGGCCGTGCGCACCGTCGGATCGGCCCCCTCCTGGAAGAGGAAGGCGAGGAACGTGGCGCGCAGATCGCCGCGGTCCACGTCTTCGCCGGGGCGCGGCGCGTTGCCCAGATCGCGCGCCAGCGGACGGACCGCCTCGCGCGCCCGCGCCTCGACCTTCGCTTGCAAGGGCGTCCCCGAGAGCCAGTCGTAGGCCTCGTCGTAGGCCTCCACCCCGGTCCGCGCCACCTGCGGATGCGGATCCTTGAGCAGCGGCAGCGACCCGTTCACCACGTCGGTGTACTCCAGTGTCCCGCGCCGTTCGCCGGTGCGCAGAGCCCCCGCGTAGGCCAGGCGCTCGCGCGGCCCCAGCTGCGAGAACGCCGCGCCGCGCAGCTTGTTCACGTCGGGGCCGTTGAGCGCCAGCTGGTAGTACCCGACGCCGTCGGCGTTCGGCATGACCCACGTCGGGCACGCCCCGCCTTCCACCGGCACGTCGGCCTCCTGGCTCTCGATGAGCATGCAGGACTCGTGCGTCTTGGTCCTGTCGTCCCCGCCGTAGCGCGCGCAGAACGGCACCTTCCACAGCGTGTCCGAGGTCGCCGACGAACCGCTCGGCGTGTAACGCGACTGCTTCACGTGCAGGCGCGGCACGCCGTCGCACAGGGTCTGCACCTCGAGCAGCGGCACGCCGGGCGCGTCGAGGAAGGTGCGCATCGGCGCGTCCACGTCGCGCCCCGCCGCCTGCGAGATCGCCTGGGTGAAGTCGGAGATGGTCGCGTTCTTGTAGCGGTGCGCCTCGAGGTAGTTGTGCACCCCCTTCTGGAAGGCCGCCGGTCCGACGAAGCGCTCGAACATGCCGAGCACCGCGCCCCCCTTCTGGTACGTGAGCCCGTCGAAGGCGTTGAGGATGTCGTCGCTGGTGCGGATCGGCTGCCGCACCGCGCGAGCCGAGGCCTTCGCGTCGGCCTCCATCGTCCAGCTCATGCCGGCCGTCAGGTCGATCTCCGCCTCGGTCTTCGG
>JAMFST010000468.1 GCA_026225435.1 Labilithrix luteola | reverse complement strand
GGTCGACCACGCTGCTGCTGCTGCTCGACGTCGCGCGGGTGGCGCTCGTCGCGCGGTGGGCGGCCGGCGAGAGCAAGGCGATCCACGCGTGATCGACGGCGACGAGCTCGCGCGCGCTCGCCAGCGTCACCAGCGATCCGGTGCCGTGCCGATCGCCGCCGACCTCGCGCAGCCCGCCGTGGAGCACCAGCGCCGCCGCGTCGCCGGTCGGGCGGAGAGGCTCTCCGTGCGCCAGGCGCTGCGAGGTGACGCCGTCGAGCCACGACGCATCCGCCGCCATGCGCAGCACCCCGCGACCGACGCGCTCGACCGCGTCGGCGAGCACCCTCCGCACCAGCCTCGGGTCCACCAGCGCGCTCTCCGGCGTCTGGCTGCGCAAGGCCACCCGCTGCACCCGCCGCGCCGGCAGCTCGACGATCTCCGCCGCGACCGTGGCCCGCGCGCTGCTGCTCCGCCGCGCCGCGGGGTGGACGAAGGGCTCGGCCCCGAACGTCTCGCCCACGCGCATGAGCTCCGACCGCCCGTCACGCTCGAGCGCGATCTCCCCCCGGATCACGACGAAGAACCCCTCCGCCGCGTCCCCCTGGCGATACACGCTCTGTCCGGCGACCAGCGCTCGCACCTTGCCGACGGGGGCGAGCTCCGCGCGTCCGCGGGCGTCGACGTCACGCAATGCGCGCGCGGTCCAGATGCGCGGAGGGAGCGGCGCCGCGGCGGCCCGTCGCGTCGGCGCAGGGACGGTGGAGAGCGTCATGGCACGCTCGCCCCGACCTCGGCGAGATCGACGACGTCGAGCCGGGCGAAGGCGGCCGAGGTGATCTGCGGTCCGCTCGGCCGTCGCCCGAAGCTCGCTTGCTCGGCCTCGTAGCGTACGAACGCGTCGAGCAAGAAGGGCGGAAACGGCCGGAAGTGGAGCACCGCGCGCACCGTCAGCGGACCTTCGGCAGCGGGAGAGCCGGCCGAGGCGATGGGGATCTCGTACCGGTACGTGGTGGTGACGCCGGGCGGCGCCGAGCGCGTATCGACGATGGCGTCGGGGGCCTTGGCCACGCCGCGCTCGGCGTCGAGGGCCCCGACGGGGAAGTACGTCTCGAAGAGCGCATTGCGCCCGGAGAGGTTGGAGCGGCACTCGCCGGTGTCGAGATCGTAGGCGCCGTCGGCGAAGCGATCGGCGCGCAGCTTCCCCTGCCCGCGCGCTGCATCCGGCTGGCACAGCCCGCGCCCGTCGACCTCCCCGATGCAGCGCACGCAGCGGAGAAACCCGTTCTGCAGGTTGATCAGGCCGAGACCGCGAAATACCGGACCCGAGGCGAGGCCTTCGGGCGGCGCCGCGGTCCAGCGCGGCACGTCCGGACCGTCGCGCACGTCGGCGCCGAAGCGCACGGCGTCGACCTCGGCGAACACCTTGTCGTGCAGGTTCTCGGTCGGTCGATCGAGGTGCCCCACCTGGTAGACGAGCGCGCCGCGACCGTCGCGCACCTCGAGCTCCACCCAGGTCTCGCGCTCCTGGCTGAATCCCGCAGGGACGCGGTGACCGGCGCCGCGATTGGTGAGCTTCACCGGCACCACGAGGTTCGCCGCCTCACGGCGCACACCGTCGAGCGCGAGCGTGAAGGTGTGGCGCAGGAGCTGGGCGCGACGGGCCGACAGGCCCATCGGGGTGCCGTTCACATCGAGCGCAGGATCGGAGATCCAGCCGTCGGCGAAGCCCGGCGAGAGCGGCAGGTCGACGCTGGTGAAGCCGTGGAAGAGCACCGGCGTCTCGCGCGCCGACGAGGTGGCGATGCGGCCGCTCGGATAGGCGCCCGGTGGCCGCGCCTCGAAGTGCGTGCCCGCGGGGCAGCCGACGTTCCCATCCGCGCTCCCGCCGTCGCCAGCGAGGCAGACCCCAGGGTACAGGCTCATGTGGCAGTCCTGGCAGGTCGCCGGCGTCCGCCCGGCGATCCGCTCCTCGTCCGCCCAGGCGCGCCACTCGCTGTACACGTTGCGCAGCCGCTTGAAGTGCTCGCCCCGCTCGCTCCCGCCGAGGACGTCGGTGCCGAAGAGGCGCACGTCGTGGCAGGCGCCGCAGGCCTCGCTCGAGCGGGCGTAGCGCGCGGTGTCCTCGTCGGCGCGGTGGTGCGGCACGCCGTCGGTCGCGACATCGCTGGCGAGGAAGCGCGCGCGGTCGAAGCGGTACCCGCTGTTGGCGATGCCGAGCAGGCCGCGATCGTCCTCCGGTCGACTG
>JAMFST010000005.1 GCA_026225435.1 Labilithrix luteola | reverse complement strand
GGTTCGAGCTACGCGGCGGTACGGTCGACGTGAACGGCGATCTCGCCGGCGAGGCGCGGGGACCGTTCGCGGACGAGATTCAGCACTTCGTCGAAGGCAAGCTGTGAACGACCGAGGCGCGCGCCTCGGCTCTCACTCCGGCTTCTTGCAGACTGCAAACAGGTTGAGCGAGAACTTGTGGTACCGCATGCTGATCTGGCTCGGCTTGAAGCCAGCAGCCACCAGCAGCGGCCAGAGATCGCGCTTGTCGTAGTACGTCTTGTGGTCGTCGATGCTCTCCGGAGTGGAGAGCTTGAAGCGGAAGGCGGACAGCTCGAGGGCCACCTTGCCGTTCCAGGTCGGCACGTTCACCACCAGCGTGCCGCCCGGCTTGAGCATCGCGTGGAGCGTCTCGAGCGCCTTCTTCGGCTCCTCGAGGTGCTCGAGCACCGAGATCATCAGGATGACGTCGAAGCTCTGCCCCGCCAGGTGCGGGAGCGCCTCGTCGAGCGTCCCCTCGTGGAACTGGAGCTTCGGCTCGCGCTTCAGATCGTCGCTGATGTGCGCGTCGATGCCGACCGCACGGCGGACCTTCGGCAGGAGCGAGACGAGCAGCGGAGCGTGGAAGCCGCAGCCGACCTCGAGCACCTCGGCGCTGCCGCCGCGGTACTTCGGGTCATCGAACACCGCCAGGATCGGGCGCTGGGACAGCGCGACGCCGAACTTGTCGATGAAGGTGAGCTTCTTCTGCCCGTAAGAGTCCTCGTACATTCCGTCTCCTCGCTCCTCGCGGATTTTCCTGCTCTTACCACGTCGCCCGGGAGCGTCAGGGGAAGCCGAAGAGCGTGCGGGACAGCAGCCCCAGGCCGAGGCTCGCGGCGTTGGCGGCGAACGACCAGGCAACCGCGCGGCGAAGTCCGAAGCTGCGAAGGAGCGCGGCCTCGACGGCCCAGGCGAAGATCTCGGAGAGGACGGTCCGCGCGTCGTACGAGAGCCCGTGAAGGCGCGGGAAGACGAACCAGACGAACGGATGGGTGAGCAGGCTCGCGGCGAAGGCGATGGCGACGCGTTGCCACGGCGGTCTTCGCGGAGCGGCGCCGTCGCGCGCGAAGGCGACGAGGTAGATGGGCACCTCGATCGCCTCGGTGAAGACGAAGGCCTCCCCCCAGAGCCACACGCTCATGCGGCCGACACGACCGGAGCCGCCGGCGAGGCGCCGCGCGCGAGCGACAAGGCCAGCGCGATGATCTCGACGTACCCGTGGAGCGCCGACCAGCGCAGGTAGGTCGCGAGCGCCCGCGCCCCGTCGAAGGTCGCACCGACCACGAGGAGCACGGCAAGCGCCGCGGCGAGGACGAGGAGAAGCGGCCCGAGCTCGCGCCGCAGCGCGCCGAACGTGGCGCGGAAGGTGCGCGGCGTCGGCTGCGGGCGATCGTCGTCCGGCACCATGCGCAGCCAGACGGCGTAGTGCAGCGACTGCCCGAAGGCGTAGAGCACGACCAGACGTCGCGCCCAGCGAGCCGCGAGGCCAGGCGCGACGGCCGCCGCCAGCGCGCCGAGGCGAAGACCGTGAAACGGCGAGGTCCAGCGCGTGTGAGCGAGCGCCGCGTCGAAGCCACCGCCGACGAGGAGCAACGTCGCGAGCCCGGCGAAGGCCAGCGCCGCCTTCGCCCGCCCGTCGCGCGGCCGCCAGCGCCACCAGAGAACCAGCGCGATCAGGTTGTGCAGTTGGACGAAGACGGCGTCGCTGAGGAACCGCGCGTGGAACGTGAGCGCCGAGAGCGCGAAGAGCGACGAGGCGATCGCGAGACGGCGCCCTCGCGAGCCGTCCGGGACGAGCAGCGTCGCGAGCCCCGCCGCGGCGAGGGCCGCCGTCACGCCGAAGATGAGCGTAGCGACGAGGAGGAGCGTCCCCGCGAGGGCCAGCGTCTTCGGCCGCCGGTGCCACCCGGGCCGCACCACCAGGTAACGCACGTCCGACACGAGATGCGGCACGCCCCACGCCACCGGCGCGAGGGCGAGCATCCACAGCGGCACGACGAGAGCCAGCGCCAGCGAGGTGACGACGGCGACGCCGAGCGTCCACGCCACACGCCGCGAACGATCTCCCGCGAGCGACGACGCGATCGGCCCGAGCGCGTGCAACGCATGCACGCGGGTCCGATCGAGGCGCCAGACGAGGGAGCTCACCGCGTTCATCGCGATCAGCGCGCCCGACGGGTCGCGTTGCGCTTGCGGAGGACGAGGGCAAGACCGAGCGCCAGCCCCGCGAAGCCGAGCGCAGAGCCCGCGTTGGTCGGGCCGACGTTGCATCCGCTGCCGTTGTCGACGTTCGGCGTCGAGGCCGTGACGCCGCCATCGGGGAGGACCGTCTCACCGTTGGGGGTGCAGATCCCGCACGCGTACGAGCTGGAGACGAACGTGACGCCACCGTCGCCCGCGTCGACCTCCGCATGGCCAGCGCACATGCTCTCCTGGCACGTGCCATCGGTGCCGTCTTCGGTCACGCAGGCGGTGGCAGCGGCCTTGTTCTGACACTGCTCGGCGTTCGGGGGGGTCAGGTCGGCCCGCGCGTTCGCGGCTCCCGTGAGAAGCGCGACGGAGACTGCGAGGGACGCGGCGACGGCGGGGAAACGAGACGAAGGATTCATGGAGACCTCAGACCGCGCGGTTGGCGCGGCGCGAACGAGCGGACAGGAAGAAGAACGCGACGAGAAGGAAGACGGGAGCCAGGGATCCGCTCGCGCTGGCGTCGCTTCCGACGCTACAGCCGCTGCTGCTGCTTCCGGCGGTGGTGCCTCCGTCGGGAAGAAGCGCGTCGCCGCTCGGTACGCAGATCCCGCAGGCGAAAGGCGCGGAGACGATGGTGTAACCGCCGTCGCCGGCGTCGATGTCCGCCTCCCCCGGGCACATGGTCTCCTGGCACGTGCCGTCGGTGCCGTCGTCGGCGACGCAGCTGGCGGTGATCGCCTTGTTCCGGCACTGCACGGTGTTCTGCGGGGCGAGATCGGCGCGCGCGCGGGAGCTCCCGGTGAGGAGCGCCGCGGACACCGCGACGGTCGCGGCCAGAAGGGGAAGACGAGACGAGACGTTCATGGAGACCTCAGACGGCGCGCCGGGCGCGGCGTGAACGAGCGGACATCAAGAAGGAAGCGGCGAGAAGCAGGACGGAGGACAGAGAACCGCCGGCGCTGGCGTCGCCCCCGACGCTGCACCCACCGCTCGACGACGGAGGCGGTGCGCTCGGCGCGCTGCTCGTCGCCGGCGCGGCCGCCGCGTCCGCGGTCGCCCACGAGCCCTTCGGCGTGCAGATGGTGCATGCGTACTCGGCGAACGTGAACCGCGGCGACGAGCCCTCGGCCGGCGCGCCGCCGTCGGCACC
>JAMFST010000467.1 GCA_026225435.1 Labilithrix luteola | reverse complement strand
TCGTGCGTGCCGAACTGCACGACGATCTCGTTCTTGCGCACCAGGCCGAGCTGGTCGCGGGCGATGCGCTCCACCGACCGCGGCTCGTCGCGCAGCCGGGTGACCTCGTCGCGCAGGGCGCCGATCTGCCGCCGGGTGTCGTCGTTCTCCGCCTGGATGGCGGTGAGCTCGCGCGACAGGGTGTTCATGCGCGGCAGCCCCTCGGGCGCGAAGACCAGGATCGGCACGCCGACGAGGGCGAGCCCGAGCAACGCCGTAGGCAACGCACGTTGCCACAGGTCAGACGCGCGAAATCCGAGGGCGAGCGAGGCCAAGAGGGTCTGGAAAGTGCCATGAGCCCCGAATCTTGGCCCACTTTCTGCGCAACGAACCGGTGATGTCGCGACTCCCCGGCTATCCGCTTGCGGCGCCGCGCTCGAGACGCGACGATCGGCCGCGTCATGAGCGACTTCGAACCGGTCATCGGCCTGGAGGTCCACGCCCAGCTTTCCACGCGGACCAAGGCCTTCTGCGGCTGCAGCACCCAGTTCGGCGCGCCGCCCAACACCCAGGTGTGCCCCGTCTGCCTCGGCTTGCCCGGCGCGCTGCCGGTCCTCAACGGGCACGCCGTCGAGCTCGCTGTACGCACCGCCCTCGGCCTGTCCTGCTCGCTGAACGCGCACAGCCGCTTCGCGCGGAAGAACTACTTCTACCCGGATCTGCCCAAGGGCTACCAGATCAGCCAGTTCGACGAGGCCTTCAGCGGCACGGGGCACCTCGACATCGAGGTCGACGGCGAGACGCGCCGCATCGGCATCACCCGCGTCCACATGGAGGAGGACGCCGGCAAGAACATGCACGACCGCGGCGAGGACTCCATCGTCGATCTCAACCGCTCCGGCACCCCGCTGGTCGAGATCGTCGGTGAGCCGGATCTGCGCAGCGCCGCCGAGGCGGCCGAGTACCTGCGCACCTTGCGCGAGATCCTCGTCTTCCTCGGCGTCAATGACGGCAACCTCGAAGAGGGCTCCTTCCGCTGCGACGCCAACGTGTCCATCCGTCCAAAAGGACAGGCGAAGCTGGGCACCCGCTGCGAGCTGAAGAACATCAACTCCTTCAAGTTCGTGCAGAAGGCCATCGACTACGAGATCGAGCGGCAGGAGCAGGTGATCATCGCTGGCGGCACCATCACCCAGGAGACGCGCGGCTGGGACGAGAAGAGCGGCAAGACGTACTCGCTGCGCAGCAAGTCCGACGCGCAGGACTACCGCTCCTTCCCCGAGCCGGATCTGCCGCCGCTGCTCCTCGAGGACCAGTTCATCGAGAAGGTGAAGGCGGAGACTCCGGAGCTCCCCAAGGCGAAGCGGCACCGCTTCGTCCACGATCTGAAGCTCACGCCCTATGCGGCCGAGGTGCTCACCCAGCACCCGCGCGTGGCCGGCTTCTTCGAGGAGGCGGCGCTCCGTCACGGCGACGCGGTCAAGGTGGCGAACTTCGTCCAGGCCGAGGTGCTGCGCGACGTGACCACCCACGGGCTCACCGCCGAGCTCCCTGTCAGCGCCGCGCAGGTCGCCGAGCTGCTCACGCTGGTCGACAGCAAGAAGATCAGCGGCAAGCAGGCCAAGGAGGTCTACGCCGCCATCGTCAAGACCGACCGCCTGCCGTCGGAGCTGGTCGCCGAGCGCGGCATGACGCAGGTGACCGACGTGGCGCAGATCGAGGCCATCGTCGAGCGCATCGCCGCTGCCAACCCGAAGCAGGTCGAGGGGCTGCGCGCCGGCAAGACCAACTTGAAGGGCTTCTTCGTCGGGCAGGTGATGAAGGAGACCAAGGGGAGCGCCAACCCGCAGGCGGTGAACGACGCGGTCGACAAGGTGCTCGGCCTGGTCACCTGACGGCTTCACCTCGGCACTTGGCGACGGCTCTGCGCGCCCTACAAGGAACCCGTGTCCGCAGTCCCCCCCACCACCTCCAGCCGCTCCACGCGCAGCACCGTCTTCGGGCGGGTGCTCATCGTCGATGACAATCCCGAGCTGGTCGGCGCCCTCAAGGGGGTGCTCGAGAGCGTCACCAACCAGGGGGCGCCCCGCTACGAGGTGCACACCGCGTCGTGCGGCAAGGACGCGCTGCGGCTCGCCGACGAGGAGGGGTTCGACGTCGCCATCGTCGACGTCAAGCTGCCGGACGTGAGCGGCGTCGATCTCATCGTCCCCCTGCGCGCCTCACCGCGCCCGCGCGAGGTGGTGCTCATCACCGGGTACGCCAGCGTCGACGCGGCCATCGGTGCGCTTCGTTCGGGCGCCTTCGCCTTCGTCTCCAAGTCGTTCCGCCCGGAGGAGCTGATCTCGACGGTCGACCAGGCGCTCACCAAGGTGCACCTGACCCGCGGCCGCGAGGTGCTCGAGCGACGCTACCGCTCGGTCGTCGAGCTGACCGACGTGCTCGTGGTGGCGCTCGACGCCGATCAGCACGTGCAGCTGTTCAACCGCAAGGCGGCCAACCTCGCCGGGGTCGATCCGGACGACGCGCTCGGTCGCGATTTCCTCGCCAGCTGGATCCCGGCGGAGGAGCGGCCGCGCATGCGCGAGGCGATCCTCCAGGCGGAGACCTCGGACCGCACGCGCGAGGTGGAGGCGGACTTCGTCGAGGGGTCGCCGGAGCAGCCGCTCGCCCGGCGCCGCGTCCGCTGGCACCTGTCCCGCGCTCAAGAAGAGCAGGGGCCGCCGATCGTCTACATGATCGGCATCGACGTCACCGAGCGGCGCGCTCTCGAGAAGCGCGCCGCCGACGCCGAGGCGCTCTCGGCCATGGGCGCGCTGGCGTTGAACCTGGCGCACGAGATCCGCAACCCGCTCAACGCCGCGGTCCTCCAGCTGCACCTGCTCGACCGGCAGATCGGGCGCATCGACGTCGACGAGGCGACCCGCTCGCAGCTGCAGGGGCGCACCAAGATCGTCGGCGACGAGATCGGTCGCCTGAACCGCCTGCTCACCGAGTTCCTCGAGCTGGCCCGCCCGCGGGGCATCGCCAAGGAGCCGGTGCACGTCGGCAAGCTGGTCGACGACGTGCTCGATCTGGAGCGCGACTCGGCGCGCATGCGCGGTGTCACGCTCGTGCGCGACGTGGCCGAGGACGGCTGCGTGGCCATCGGCGACCAGGAGAAGCTGAAACAGGTGGTCATCAACCTGGTGGTCAACGCGCTCGAGGCGATGAAGGACGGCGGCACGCTGACCGCGCGGGTGAAGGGGGACGACACCCACGTCACCGTGGAGCTGGAGGACACCGGCCCGGGGATCGCCGCCGAGATCTTCCCCAGCCTGTTCGACCCGTTCTTCACCACCAAGGAGGCGGGCACCGGGCTCGGGCTGTCCATCGTCCGCAAGATCGTCGACAGCCACGCGGGGGACGTGGCGATCGAGAGCGAGCGGGGGAGGGGAACGAAAGTCCGCGTGAGGATCCCCAGCGGACGATAGACATGGAGGCGTGAGGGCCCGCACCACGCTCGTTGGCGGCTTGTTCGCGCTGCTGGCGGGGGCCACCTTCGGCGTGACGACGCCGTTCGTGCACCAGCTGGGGGCCGGGGTCGGTACATTTGGGACCAGCGCGCTCCTCTACGGCGGCGCCGCCTTGTTCTGCGCGGCGCGGCGACCGTCGCGGCCGATCGCCATCCCGCGGCGGGACATGGTGCGCCTCGTCGCGGTGGCGCTGCTTGGCGGCGTGGTCGCTCCGGCGCTGCTGGTCTGGGGGCTCGGCCGAACCGACGGTGCGCGCGCGTCGCTCGCTCTCGGTGTGGAGATGCCCTTCACCGTGCTCCTCGCGCGGCTCCTCTTCCGCGAGCCGATCGGGCTGCGCATGGGCGCCGCCGTCACCGCCATGCTCGCCTCGACGACGCTGCTGGCGCTTCCGGCCCAGGTCTCCGGCCTGGCCGATTCCGCCGCTTCACCCGCGTTTCCCCTCGGTCCCGCCTCCACCCTCGGTCTGGCAGCGGTCATCTGTGCGGCGCTCGCCTGGGCGACCGACAGCGCGGTCATGCGGCCGCTCTCCTCGTACGATCCGCGCTCCATCGTGGCCCGCAAGTCGGCGATCGGCGCGGTCGTCTCGGCGCTCCTCGGGCTGGTGGTCGGCGAGTCGTTCCCGCCGCTGCGCGCTCTGGTGCCGCTGGCCCTGCTCGGCGCGCTCGGCTACGGCGTCAGCCTGCAGTGTTACCTGCTCGCCCAGCGCCGCATCGGCGCCGCCCGGGCCGCCTCGCTCTTCGCCATCGCCCCGCTGGCTGGCGCCGTCACCGGGGTCATCGCCGGCCAGGCGGTCGTCGACCTGCGCCTGGTCCTGGCGGCGACCGCCTGCGCCTTCGCCGTCGCCTTGCAGCTCGTCGAATCCGGCGCCCAGCCCGCCGAAACGAAAAACGCGGTCCCTTCCGAGGAAGGAACCGCGTCAGCAACATCGAGGATCGAGAGGTCGGCGAGAAGGCGTCGGTAAGGCTGCAAAGCTAGGGCGGGGCGAGGAGCCGTACTTATGTACGGCGACGATCCCCAACCGACGATTTGCGGCCTTACCGGCGGCTTATCGTCGGCCTCTCAGCGGCCCGGCGGCTTCATCGGCAGCGCGGTCGAGGACAGGGGCGGCGGCGGGACCTTGTTGCTGCTGGTCTTGCTCGCCGGCTGGCCGCCCAGGTTGTCCTCGGCGATCGTCTCGAGAGAGACCATCGCGTTGAACGTGCGGTCCATGCCGTACTCGAGCGCCGCGTCCTTGAGGAACGTGGTGACGATCTTCACCAGGCGGAGGCTCGTGACCTTGCCCAGGTCGATCTCGCGCTCGAGGAACGCTTCGAAGGAGCCGTAGCCCTTCGCCTCGTAGAGCTTGCGGATCTGGATGTCCTTGAGGATGTGCCCGATGTCGTAGAACCCCTTGCCGAGGTTCTTGCGGTGCGACTTGATCTGGACGAGGGCGTTGTGCAGCTCCCCGATCTTGACCTTGATGTCCTCCGCCCCGCTGGGGGTACGGATGGTCGCTCGCGCGCTGCCCGGAAGCGGCGGCTCGGCGGCCCGAGCACGCGCTTCGGCCGCGTGCTTGGCGGCGTGGCGAGCGGCCCACGGTGCAGCGCCGCGGAGACCTAGCTTTCGCTTGGACTTGTCATCGTCCTTGCCAGCCTTGGCGTCCTTCTCCTTCGAGCCCGCGGCAGCCTTCGTGGCCTTCGCGTCGCTCTTCGCCCCCTTTTTCGCTGTTGCCATGCGCCTTCTTGCTCCGGACTCGCCACGTCGTTCACTCGAGAACGTGCGGCAGTCGCTGAACGAGACGGCCATTACCAGCAAACGCGCAACGCCGTCCACAAAGGAGTACATACGCAAACGTGGCGACCTTCACCGCGATCGACCCGCGTGAGCTCCAGACACGGCTGAAAGAGGCCGGGATCCTCGCGTCAGACGGCTCCGATGACGCTTCGCATGGTTCGGGGATGCGCCTGCGCGGCGTGCCCGCCGGGAGCGTCAACTCCAACTACCGGCTCGAGGTCGGCCCCGCCGCCGACAGCCGCGCGGCGCGTCGTTACTTCGTCCGCCTCTACGAGGAGCAAGATCGCGCCGGCGCCGAGCGCGAGGCGCGGCTCCTTCGCTACCTCTCGGCCCACGGCGTCGCCACGCCGGCGCCGATCTCGTGGTCGTCGTCCGACCATGACGCGGTCATCACCACCCTGTCGGAGCGCCCGG
>JAMFST010000466.1 GCA_026225435.1 Labilithrix luteola | reverse complement strand
CGTTCCGTCATCGCTCGATCTCCACCACGTTGTCGCTCGAGTTCCGATCGATGAGGAAGGTGTACGGATCGGCGCCCGCGTACGTCGGCTGGCGGTCGACCACGAAGGTGAGCGTCTGCTCGCCGTCGTGCAGGCGTCGCGGCTCGAAGGCGAGCACGTTCGCGGCGCCGAACTCCTTGGTCCCCGGCTCGGCGGTGAAGACACCGACCGGCACGTCCTCGTCGAGCGGCGCAGGCGTCTCGCGCCCCTGACCGTCGGCGTACAGCTTCTGCGCCGTCACCGTGAGGGTGACGTCGAAGCGCCCGTCGGTGCGCTTGCTCGACGAGGCGTGCGTCGTGCGCAGATCGTAGAGGGTGATCTTCTCGAACAGATCGGTGATGAGCGCGTCGTGCTCCGGCCCCGCCTCGACGCGCAGCAGCGCGACGAGGTCCTTCGAGCTGGGATACGGCGCCGGCTTGAACGCGTACTGGGCGAGCAGCTTGCGCAGCGCGCGGTTCACCGTCTCCTCGCCGACGACGTTCTTCAGCCGGTACATCACCAGCGAGCCCTTGCGGTAGTGGATGTAGCCCTGGTCCTCGACGCGCACGAGTGGTCGCTCCTCGAGCACGTCCTGCCCGCGCCCGCGGAGGTAGGAGTCGAGCTCGTAGCGGAGGAATTTGCGGATGGTGTCCGGCCCGTACATTCGCTCCATCACCATCAGCGCGCTGTACTGCGCCAGCGTCTCCGAGAGCATCGTCTCCCCCTGCATGTGCGCGCCGATGATCTGGTGCGCCCACCACTGGTGGCCGATCTCGTGCGCCGTCACGTAGGTGACGATGTCGATCTTCTCCGGGTCGCGGTAGTCAGCGATGAAGCCGATCCCCTCCGAGTAGGGGACGGTGTTGGCGAAGGACTGGGCGAACTTGGCGTAGTCGGGGAACTCGAGGATGCGCAGCTGGTGGAACTGGAAGGGGCTGAAGGCGGCCTGGTCGTAGTCGAGCGACACCTTCGACGCGGCGATCATCCGCTCGACGTTGTACGGGTGCTGCGCGTCGTAATAGACGGCGAGGTCCACGCCCTTGTACGTCTCGGCGCGCACCTGGTAGCGCGCCGACTGGACGGAGAAGAAGTTCTGGATGGGCGCGTCGGTGACGAAGCGCGCGGTGCGCCGCCCGTTCTCGGTGACGTCGCTCTGCACGTAGCCGGGCGCGATGGGCGCCTGGTCGGCCACGGTGTGCACGGTGACGTCGCCCATCACCCAGTCGGAGTCCTTGCGCAGGTACGAGGTCGCGCGCGCCGAGTCGTCCTCCAGCTTCGGCAAGACGAGCTCCGGCGGCAGGCCGTACTTGCGCCGCTTGGCGCGATCGAGCAGCAGCTGCGTCCGATCGGTCCCCAGCTTGGGCGCGATGGCGAAGCTGTTCACGAAGGTGCCGTTGGCCACCACCTCCTTGAGATCGTCGTTGTTCCGCACGCCGCGCTGAGCCAGCACCGTGGTGAAGCTCAGCGTCGTGGTGGCGCCCGGTGCGAGCGGCGGATCGAGGCGGAAGATCCGGTACTGGTAGTCGGGGTACTCCTTGTCGAGCGTGCCGCCGGGGGTCGCCAGCTCGGTCATCGCCAGCTCGCGCGGCCAGTGGACGTGGAGCCGGTCGATGGGCGCGCCGCTGCGATTGACCATGGTGTACTGCCCGCGGGTCGTCACCCGGCGCTCGTCCGGCTGGATGTCGACGTCGAAGGTCACCGCGGTGACGCGCGGCTGAACGACGTCCTCGTACCCGAGGAGCGTCTTCTCCAGGTTGGCCGCCCACTGCTCGCTCTCGATCGTCGGGCGGTACGGATTCCACACCTTCACGTTCACGTAGAGGAACGCGCCCGTGGCGACGACGACGAGCATGGCGACACCGAATGTCACCGCCAGCCCACCGCGCAGCCGAGGCGGAGCCAGGCGAAGCCGATCGCGCAGGCGCGAGACGGTGCCGCGCCGCCAGAGGACGCAGGAGACGACCACCAGGAGGGTGGCGAAGGCCGCCCAGTAGAGACGGTACTCGTCGCGATGAAGGCCGAAGGTGCCTTGCCCGTTCATGTCGGAGAGCGGCACTGACGGACCCTCGCCGTACAGATACAGCTTGTTCTCGAAGCCGGCGCGCGTGAGCAGCAGCGTGACGATCAGCCAGCCGACCATCGCCGCCCAGCCGGCCATCTTGTTCGGCACCAGCGTCTGCACGAAGATCGCCAGCACCACCGGGAAGCAGGCGTCGACCGACTCGGGCACGACGTACCAGGCGAGGTACTTGCCGATCTCGACGTGGCTGTAACCCTTGAGCAGCTGGACGAGCATCGCGGCCAGCGCGCTCGAGGCGATCATGGCGATCATGACGAGGAAGGCGCCGGCATACTTGGGGACGGCGATGCCCACGTCGGAGATGGGCGCGGCGTCGATCATGTCGGCGGTCTTGCGATCACGCTCTCGCCAGACGAGCTCCCCCGCGTAGTAGACGGCGACGAGGAACGGCATGAAGGTGAACGAGCCGCGCAGGCTCTCGATCATCACCCGTGTCACCGGGTAGATGGTGCCGCCGTACATCGTGTCCGCGAACCACAGGCCGCCGCCGCCGTTCATCATGCCGAGCGCCATCAGCACGAAGAATCCGGGGCTCTTGCAGACCTGCACCGCCTCGAAGCGCGTGCGCAACCACAGCTGGGCCCACGAGGTGCGGCGATCGAAGCGCGGAGCGGGCAGGGGATCTGCGGTGACGGCGCCGGGCGCTTCGTCCGTGTCGAGCTTCCACCCGCGCGGCTTCTTCGCCGGGATCTCGGCGCGATAGAAGCGGTGGGCGAGCGCGAGCAGCGCCGCAGCCAGGCCACCCCAGAGCAGGCGGTTGTACAGGAGGTAGCCGGTGAGGTGCGCGTGCCCCTGGTTCTTCTCGATGGGCGTCCAGTAGCGCGTGTCCACCGAGAAGGCGGACAGACCGAACGGATCGAGCATCGCGGTCACGTGACGCAGCTCCGGCTTGCTGGTCATCGTCATGGCGACGATCCACAGCGCGAGGAAGCCGACGGCACCG
>JAMFST010000465.1 GCA_026225435.1 Labilithrix luteola | reverse complement strand
TCCCACCAGTCCATGGTGACCAGATCGCCGAACCACTGGTGCGCCAGCTCGTGCGCCACCACCTTGCCGAAGTTGCGCAGCTGCCAGATGGGCGTCGTCTTCTCGTTCACCAGCAGGAGCCCCTCCTCGAACATCAGGGCGCCGGCGTTCTCCATCGCGCCGCCCATGTCAGGCGCGGCGATGAGATCGAGCTTGTCGTAAGGGTAGGCGATGCCGAAGTACTTCTCGAGCGTGCCGACGATGTCTCCGGTATGCGCCACCGCGTAGGCCAGCTCCGGGCCGCGCCCCTTCGGCGCGATGAGCCGCAGCGGCAACGGCTTCGGGCGCGCGTCGTTGGGCGGCACCGGCGGCGCGCTCACCACGTCGAACGGCCCGACCGCGAAGGCCACCAGGTAGCTGGGGATCGGCGGCGTGGCGGCGAACTGCACGCGGACGTTCTTCCCTTTGTCCGCCCGGGAGATCTCGGGGCCGTTGGTGATGGCGGTCATCCCCGCGGGCACCGTGAGGCTCACCTCGTAGGGGATCTTGGCGCCGGGCTCGTCGAAGCAGGGGAAGGCGCGGCGGGCGTCGATGGGCTCGAACTGGGTCAACGCGTAGCTCGATCCGTTCTGCTTCGAGCGATAGAGGCCGGTCGGCCCGCCGCTCCACTTGCCGTCGAAGGAGATCGACAGGTGCACGGCGCCCGCGGCGGCTTCCTTGGGGAAGAGCACCCGGCCGACGCCGCTCGGATCCTTCATCTCCCAGCGAGCGTCGACGTTGAACTTCTCCGCGGTGCTGACGGTCACCTTGCCGATGCGCAAGTCGCGCGCGTGCAGCCACACGCCGTCGCGCGGTCGATCGAGGAGCACGTCGATCTCGGCGGTGCCGGAGAAGCCGTCGGAGTCGGGGTCGATGGCGAGATCGAGCTTCTCCTTCACCGCGTGCACGTCCTTGGGGAGTCGCAACGTCGGCACCGGCTCGTCGCTGGTGTCGCTGGTCAGCGGCGGCGGGACGATGGGCGCCTTCCCGTCGGGCACCGACTCCCCTCCACCGCAGGCGGTGAGCGAGACGAAGGAAGCGAGCGAGAGGGCGGAGAGAGCGGCGAGCGTGCGAGTGGTGCGGAGCTTCACGGCCCGCAGCTTAGTCGCGATGGCTGCCCGGAATGCGAGCTAGGAAGAGCGCTTCTTGCGTGAAGTCTTGCCGCTTGAGGCGCCCTTGGCGTCGGTGGCCGGCGTCAGCTCGAGCTGGAACGCCGGCGGTGCAGGCTTCGGCTGAGGCGCGCCGCGCAGGCCGTTGAGCAGGGCCACCTCGTCGCGGTAAGGCGCGTCCCCTTCGCGCGGCTCGGTCTCGACGACGCCGGGGATGTCGGCGAAGCGCAGATCGTTGATGAGCCGCCAGAAGGTCGGCAGACCGAGGAGCCCTTCGCCGATGTGCTCGTGGCGGTCCACCCTCGAGCCGAGCGGCTTCTTCGAATCGTTGAGGTGGAAGGCGCGCACGTTCTTCAACCCGACCTCCGCCTCCAGCTCGAGGAAGGCGCGCGCGTAGCCCTCCTCGCTCACCAGATCGTAGCCGGCGGCGAACATGTGCTGCGTGTCGAGGCAGACGCCGAGCCGCTCCGGGTGCTGCGCGCGCGCGAAGATCCGCCCCAGGTGCCCGAAGGTGTGGCCCACGCAGGTCCCCTGCCCGGCGGTGTTCTCGAGGAGGATCTTCGCCGTCGCGTCGGGCGTGCGCGCGTGCACCTCGTCGAGCGCCGCGGCCACGCGATCGAGCGCTTCGTCCTCCCCCTTGCCCAGGTGCGCCCCCGGGTGCAGCACGCAGTAGGCGATGCCCAGCGCGCTCGAGCGCTGCACCTCGGCGACGAGCGCGGTGATGCTCCGTTCCATCAGCTCGCCGGCGTCGGTGGCCAGGTTGATGAGATAGCTGGTGTGCGCGAGGACCGGCGGGTGCCCGGCCGCCAGGTGCGCCTGGCGAAAGCGCTGCACCGCCGCGTCGTCCAGCTCCGGCTCGCGCCACATCCCGCTGTTCTTGGTGAACACCTGCAGCGCGCCGCAGCCGTCGACCTGGGCCCGCTCCACCGCCTTGAACCACCCGCCCGCAATCGACTCGTGCGCCCCGACGATCATGACGGCGTCTATAGCGCGCTGACCTCTGCTGAGTCGCTGCGATAACGTGTATCCTGCCCCGCGATCATGACTGACCGGCCTTCCCTGACTCGCAAGGACGTCGAGCACATCGCCAGCCTCGCCGCGCTCTCCTTGCGCGACGGCGAGACCGAGAAGATGACCCGCGACCTCGGCGCCATCGTCGGGTACATCGAGCAGCTGAGCGAGCTCGATACGAGCGACGTGCCGCCG
>JAMFST010000004.1 GCA_026225435.1 Labilithrix luteola | reverse complement strand
TGCTGGCGGCGCAGTTCGAGTCCTGGCTGCACCCGGTGACCATTCTCCTGACGTTGCCGCTGACCATCCCCTTCGCGATGATCTCGCTGCTCCTGTTCCACCAGGAGATCTCGATCCTCTCGATGCTCGGGATCATCGTCCTCTTCGGCGTGGTGAAGAAGAACGCCATCCTCCAGGTGGACCACACGAACCACCTGCGCAAGGAGGGGCACGACCGGCTTAACGCCATCCTCGAGGCGAACAGCGACCGCTTGCGCCCCATCTTGATGACCACGCTCGCCTTCGTCGCCGGCATGATCCCGCTCATCTTCTCCCGCGGGATCGGCGCCGGGAACAACCGGGCCACCGCCGGCGTCGTCGTCGGCGGGCAGGTGCTCTCGCTGGCGCTCACCTTGCTGGCGACGCCGGTGATCTACTCTCTCTTCGACGACGCGTCGGCGTGGATCACCAAGAAGCTCGGACGCAAGCACGTCGACCGCGGCGAGGAGGAGCTCGACGAGATCGACCACGTGGCGCCCCCCGCCGCGGAAGGAACGCCGGCCGCAGCGCCGACGTGAGCGCGCCTCGCCCGGGTCCGCGAGAAGCGATAAGACAGGGGAACGCTCATGACCACCTCGCTCACCACGTTCCTCACCTACGACGGCCAGGCGGAAGAAGCCGCCACCCTCTACACCTCGCTGCTCGGCGGAACGGTCAGGCAGACGATCCGCTGCCCGCCCGGCGGGCCGGCGCCCGAAGGCTCCGTGCTCTCGGTGACCTTCGAGCTCCTCGGACACTCGTACATTGCGCTCAACGGCGGGCCGACCTTCGAGTTCGGCAAGGGCTTCTCGCTGATGGTGCAGGTCGAAACACAGAGCGAGATCGACCGCCTGTGGAGCGCGCTGACCGAGAACGGCGGCCAGGAGGTCCAGTGTGGCTGGCTCACCGACAGGTTCGGCGTGTCCTGGCAGATCGTGCCGCGGCAGCTCGGCACGATGCTGGGAGACAGCGATCGGGCGAAGGCGGGGCGCGCGATGCAGGCGATGATGGGGATGAAGAAGCTCGACCTCGCGCGGCTGCAGGCGGCGTTCGACGGCGGGTGACCCTCACACCGGCGCGAACAGGTCCCGCGCGACGACCATCATCTCGTCGGCGTCGCGCAGCGTGAACGAGCGCTCCGTCACCCGCGCCACTTCGACGCGATCGAGCCGCAAGGTGCGGATGCCGTCGCGCAGGTGATCCCAGACCAGCAGGTACCAGACGGGCCACGACAGCATCAGGTAGTGCGGCTCCACCAGGCGCGTCGTCCGCTCGTGCGCCGTGCCGTACTCGATCTCCAGCGCACGCTGTTCGAAGAACCCGTCCTGGATCGGCCCGATGACCGCCGGGCGCGGCGTGACCAGCGTGGCGTGGATCCGCGGCGACGCCGGCGGTCCGTGGAGGATGCGGCGACGCAAGCGGCTCACGCGGAAGCGCTCCTCCGGCGGGAAGGCCAGGGCGATCTTCTGCCGCAGCCGCTTCAGGCTCGAGAGCAAGAGAGGTGACCCC
>JAMFST010000042.1 GCA_026225435.1 Labilithrix luteola | reverse complement strand
GTCGGCGGCTTCTCCGCGCACGGATCGAGCGGCAGCTCGGTGAGCAGCGGCTCGACCACCAGCGCGCGCATCAGCGAAGGAGCGCTCGTCGAGCACGAGGTGACCACCACGCTGGTGAACAACGGTGAGCTGAAGCTCGAGCTGCGTACCCCCGGCTTCACCGTCGCCGCGCGCATCGCCGCTGCGGTCAACGCGAAGCTAGGTGCCAACACCGCCTTCGCCCGCGACGGCGGCGCGGTCGCCATCAAGGTCCCCGGTCAGTACACCGACAAGACCGTCGAGCTGGTGGCGCTCCTCGAGGAGCTCGAGGTCACCCCCATCCGCCGCGCGCGCGTGGTCATCAACGAGCGCACCGGCACCATCGTCGCCGGCGGAGACGTGCGCCTGGCGCCGGTCGCCGTGATGCACGGCAACCTGACGATCGTGGTCAAAGAAACCCCGGTCGCTTCTCAACCGGGTCCGCTTTCACGCGGGACCACCAAGATCCTCCCCCGCACCCAGATCGAGACCAACGAGGGCAACCCCGCGGTCGCTTACGTCCCGGCGGCGCCGACCCTGGCCGACGTGGCCTCGGTGCTCGGCACCATGGGCCTGCCGCCCCGCGAGCTCGCCAGCGTGCTCCAGGCGCTCCGCTCCGCCGGAGCCCTCGAGGCCGAGGTGGTGGTCCAGTGAGCTCCACCTCCAAGGTAGGCGGCATCGGCATGGCCGATCTGCACTCGGCATCGGCGGCGGAGCTCGACACGAAGGACCTGAAGGCCAAGGCCGCTGCCGCCACGAAGAGCGACGACGCCGCCAAGACCAAGAAGATGGCCGAGGAGTTCGAGGCCATGTTCCTCCGCCAGATCCTCACGCAGGCCAAGATCGGCGGCGCCAGCAAGTCGGGCAGCAGCAGCGGAGGTGACGGCTACCAGTCGATGAGCGTCGACGCGCTGGCGACCACCATCAGCAAGAACGGTGGCATGGGGCTCGCAAAGCAGATCGAGGACATGGTCGGTCACGCCGAGCACCACCAGCGCCTCAACACCGCCATCACGGTGCCCAGTGTGACGGGCAGTGTAAGCGGCGGTACGAGCGCGGCCGTCACACCGACTTCGAGCACGAACGACACATCAAAATGAGCCATCCCCGAGAAAACCGCTCAAGCTTATCTCTCACCCACCGTACTCGTGGAGTGTGAGGCGAGAGTTCGCCGGGAGCCGACATGCGAGTCATTGGTAGCTATTCGAACAACACCAGCACCGACACCACGACGTCCTCGGTCCAGAACCAGACCGTCAAGACGGGCAAGGGGCACGGGCCGAAGGGTCCGCCGCCGTCAGCCGGCGCCGTCAAGGTAAGCCTCTCCCAGGAGGCGCAGGAGCTGTCGAAGACCCAGGCCACGGCGTCGACGTCCTCGGACATCGACACGGCCAAGGTCGACGCGCTCAAGAGCGCCATCAGCTCCGGCTCTTTCCAGATCGATTCATCGAAGATCGCCAGCAAGATCGTAGACGAGGATTGACGTGACCCCTGCTCCGTCCGACAGCTCGAAGTCATCCGGCAAGAACGCGCCGAAGACCCCCGTCTTCAAGGCGTTCGCCGACCTCCTCGAGGAGGAGCGCGCGGCGATCCGTGCGCTCGATGGCACCAAGCTCGATCGGATCGCGGAGCAGAAGGTGGGCCTGATGGACCACCTCACGGCGCTGGCCCACGAGGACCGCCTGGCCCACGCCGGTCCGATCCGCGAGCTCGTCGCCGAGCTCCGTCACAACGGCGTCCTCCTGGTGCACGCCCGCGGGATCATCCGCGACGTGCTCCGCATCAAGGGGGCTCAGATCGCCGAGCAGACCCTCTCGCGTCCGGGCAGCTTCAGCAGCCCGCCGATCTCGCAGGTGCGTCCGCGCCTCTCGGTGCGAGGCTGAGATGACTTCCCTCACCAGTCTCCTCAGCATCGCCAACATGGGCCTGCAGGCCCAGACGGCGGGCCTCGACGCCACCGGCCAGAACGTCGCCAACGCCAGCACGCCGGGCTACAGCCGCGTCTCGGCGAACCTCGAGACCACCTCGGTGGCCGACGGGTACGCCGGCAGCGTCCAGGTCACCGGCATCAGCCGCACCGTCGACCAGTTCGCCTTCGCCAACCTGGTGAGCGAGCAAGGCAAGAGCGGCGCGGCCACCGCCCGCAGCGACGCGCTCGCCACCACGCAGAACATCGTCGCGCCCAGCACGACCATCGCCGACGACATCAACACCTTCTTCACCTCGACCACCACCCTCGAGGGCTCGCCGTCGGACCCCTCCGCCCGCGCCGGCGTGCTGGCGGCCGCCACCCAGGTGGCGCAGGACTTCAGCAGCACCGCCAACGCCCTGACGGCCCAGCGCTCCTCGCTCCTGTCGCAGGCGCAGAGCACGTCCACGACGCTCAACACCCAGCTGTCGCAGATCGCCAAGCTCAACGGGCAGATCGCGACCGCCGTCGGCGGCGGCAACGAGCCGACCGATCTCGAGGATCAACGCGACGCGCTGGTGAGCACGGTGAGCACCGCCATCGGCGCGCAGGTGATCCCCGGCGCCAACGGCCAGGTCACCCTGCTCTCGTCGGGCACCGCGCTCGTCAGCGGCACCTCGGCGGCGACCATCGGCGTCACCCTCGACTCCTCGCAGAACCTCAAGATCACCGCCACCATCGGCAACGGCACGGCCAACGACATCACCACCAACGTGACGTCCGGCACCCTCGGCGGAATCCGCGAGGCGCGCGACACCGACATCCCGAACGCCCAGTCGCAGCTCGACTCGTTCGCCAACGACTTCACCACCAGCGTCAACGCCGTACAGTCGTCCGGCTACGGCCTCGACGGCGTCACCGGCCGCAACCTGTTCACCCCGTCGGCCACCGTCGCCGGCGCCGCCGCCGCGATGACCGTCGACCCCAGCGTCGCCGGCAACCCGAGCGCGATCGCCGCCTCCAGCACGGCCGGCGGCGTCCCGGGCAACAACGACATCGCCGTCAAGCTCAACGCCCTGGCCACGGGCAACCTCGCCGGCGGCTCCACCCCCACGACCACGTACGCCAACCTCGCGGCCAGCGTCGGCAACGCCAAGTCGAGCGCCGACTCCGAGACCTCGTTGCGCACGTCCACGGTCACTCAGGCCACGAACCTGAACTCCAGCGTGAGCGGCGTGAACATCGACGACGAGATGACCAACCTGACCGCCTTCCAGCGAGCCTACGAGGCGAACTCCAAGGTGCTGCAGACCGCGGACACCCTCCTCGAAGGGTTGATGGAGGACTTGTGATGCGCATCACCGACAACATGCAGCTGAACCAGGCGATCGCGGGTCAACAGACCAGCAGCGCCAACCTGTACGCCCTGTCCGCCGAGGCTTCCTCCGGCAAGAAGGTCACGGCGCCGTCGGACGATCCCGCCGCGTACGCGCAGGTGGTCTCGACGCAGGCGCAGATCTCGCGCATGAACGCGCGCCAGAGCACCATCGCGCTCACCACCAGCGACCTGTCGTCGGCCGATGGCGCGCTGTCCTCCGCCGGTGACTTGCTCACGCAGGCCCAGTCGCTCGCCGTCGAGGCCGCCAACGGGACCGAGACCGCGGCGTCACGCGCGGAGACCGCGCAGCAGATCGATCAGATCCAGAACCAGCTGCTCGCGCTGGCGAACACCAAGGGGTCGAGCGGGTACATCTTCGGCGGGACTGCCACCGGCACGGCGCCGTTCTCGTCGACCGGGACGTTCAACGGGAACGCGCAGACCACCAGCATCGAGATTGCCGACGGCGTCACCGCGCAGAGCAACGTGAGCGGCGCGGACGCGTTCACCGCCGCGGGCGGCACCGACGTGTTCGCGGCGCTGAGCGCGTTCTCGACCGCGCTGAAGAGCAATGACACGACCGGTATCAACAACGCCATCACCTCGATGCAATCGGCGAACAGCCAGGTGCTCGCCGCGCGCGTGAGCGCCGGGACGCTGGAGAGCCGGATGCAGTCCGCGACCACGGTGATCACCAACGCGCTGACGACCGCGCAGACGAGCCTGCAGAGCGAGCAAGGGGCGGATGTCGCGCAGGTTTATTCGGAGCTGAGCGCGGCGCAGACGAGCTATCAGGCGGCGATCTCGGTGAATTCGGAGATTTTGAACACGTTGAGCTCGCGGTTCTCGTGAGGGGGTAGGTGGGCGGGGCGGCGCGCGCCTCAGCGACGCGTGCTTACAAAAGCAAAACTGGACAACGCCTACAGCCTCGGCGTCTGTCCCTTACGCGCCCCCCAAACCGACAGCACCACCACCTCGTCGCCCTCGACGCAGTAGTAGACGTGGTTCTTCGTCTTGCGCATCAGCACGTGTCGCACCTCGACGGCGAGCGAGGTCTGCTCGTCGTGCAGAGCGCCGCTTCCCGGCGTCGCCACGATGCGCCCGATAGCTGCGCTCAGCTCGTGGTCGAAGAGGTCCGGCGCCTTCGGCCGGTACCGCTGCCACCATCGCTTCTTTCGCTTCGCTTCCGCCACCGCCCGCGGAGTCAGTCGCAGCTTCATCGATGCGCGCGGATC